>JAUVKT010000034.1 GCA_030596125.1 Bacteroidales bacterium
TAATAACCAATTATCCAGCCTGGATGTTTCAAAGAATACCGCCTTAGATATGTTGTTATGCAGTCGTAACCAATTAACTGGTTTGGATGTTTCGAAGAATACTTTATTGACATCCCTGGAATGCTATATTAACCAATTAACCAGCCTGGATGTTTCTAATAATATCTCATTAAGAGGGTTAAAATGCAGTGATAACCAATTAACAAGCCTGGATGTTTCAACTAATACCATGTTAACGTGGTTGTTTTGCAGTGATAACCAATTAACAAGCCTGGATGTTTCGAATAATACAGCATTAATAGATTTAGGTTTGTCCTCTATGCCAACTTTATATGAAGTCTGTGTATGGGAAATGCCATTTCCTCCGATTTTAGTTTCTGTATATACGGATGGTAGTCCAAATGTATATTTTACAACAGAGTGTACCGGTGGAAAATGAATAAAGCCGAATCCACAAAGCTAATAAGGGTTTAATGTACGTCGGTATGAGCCCGTTCAACTACAACAAGTCGGGCGAATTCTTTGTTCGTTGTCTCAAGGACAATTGATTGATTGATTTGTCTATTCCGTTATACCGTCTTTGGCGCTCGTTTATCTTTGATCTTTAATCGTTGCATTTGCTAATTGAATTTTCGTTTAATTGCTTAATCTTTGAGTATTTCTAAATAATTCGATATTTTCGTAGCTTTGAAAAATAGCGGAAATACATTATATCATTTCAGACCGCTAATATGCTGAACTAATTAGGATTTATTATGAAGACAAAAAATCCGGAAGACTCTGTTCAAAATGAACAATTCGATCCATCTGAATCAGGGATTGAAAATAATGGGGTAGAGGATGTAAAAAAAGAAGAGACTGTAGAAGAGGCTAAGGCTGAGGAAAAGGCTAAGGCTAAGGCTAAGGCTAAGGTTGAGCAAAGCGAAATCCCGCCTGGCGGGACTGTAGAGGCTGTAGAGGCTGTAGAGGCTGTGGAGGCTGTAGAGGTTGAGCAAAGCGAAATCCCGCCAAGCGGGACTAAGGAAGAGGAAAAGACTGAAGAAGAAGGAAAGGCTGAGGAAAAGGCTGAAGAAGCAGTAGAAGTTGTAGAGGTTGAGCAAAGCGAAATCCCGCCAAGCGGGACTGAGCCGCTTGAAAAGCTGCCAGAAGTAGATTATTCATCAAGGAAGAGAAGTGAGCTTGTTGAAACTCTTGAACTGTTAATTGAAAACAGACCTCCCAATGAGATTAAGGATGATGTTGAAAAGATAAAGGTATTTTTCTATAAAAAATATAAGTCTGAAGTTGAGTCTGCAAAAAATAAGTTCCTTTCCGAAGGTGGTGCACCTGAGGATTTTGCTGCTCCTAAAGATGAGCTTGAGAATAACATAAAAAACCTGCTTTCAAAATTTCGTGGAAAGAAAGCCGAATTCAGTAAGAAATTTGAGATTGAAAAAAAGGAGAATCTTAAAAGAAAATATGAAATAATTGACCAGATAAAAGACCTGGTAAACAGGGAGGAATCAATAAACAAGACATTCCAGGAATTCAGGACACTACAAAACGAATGGTATTCGATCAGAGCAGTGCCTCAGACAACAGTTAAGAATCTCTGGGAGACATATAATTACAATGTAGAGATATTTTATGATTATATTAAGATAAATAAGGAGTTGCGGGATCTTGATTTTAAGAAGAATCTCCAAATAAAAATCAAATTATGTGAAAAAGCAGAAGGCCTCCTTAATGAAGCTAATCCGGTAAATTCTTTTCGGTTACTCCAGGAATATCATCAACAATGGCGTGAAATTGGTCCGGTTCCAAGAGAAAACAGAAATGAAATATGGGAACGTTTTAAAAAAACTACTTCACAGATTAACAGACGTCACCACGAATATTTCGAAGGTCAGAAGGATGAACAGAAGAAAAATCTTGAAGCCAAATCAAAATTATGTGAAAAGATTGAGGAGATAAATTCTGTTAATATTGAATCTTTTAAGCAATCGGAGACAATAGCTAAGGAGGTAATTGAACTTCAGAGAGTTTGGCGAACGATTGGGTTTGCTCCCAAAAAGCATAATAATGAAATCTATCAACGTTTTAGAGTGGGATGTGACACATTCTTCCAAAATAAGCGTAAATTCTATGCTGCCAATAAGGAGATGCAAATAGAGAATCTTCGGTTAAAAACTGATCTCTGTGTTCAGGCAGAAGCAATGCAGGATAGCAATGATTGGAAAGAGACTACAGATGATTTTATTAAACTGCAGAAAAAGTGGAAGGAGACAGGGGCTGTTCCCAGAAAAAATTCAGATAAGATCTGGAAACGGTTCAGAACCGCATGTGATCACTTTTTTAACAAAAAATCTGAGTATTTTTCAGAACGTGATAGCTCTTTCGAGGATAATCTGAAAAAGAAACTTGATATAATAGAACGGCTTCACAATTTTGAAATAAGCGATGATTTTAACAAAGCCTTCGGTGAGTTAAAAAAGATACAAAGTGAGTGGTCTGAGATCGGCTTTGTACCTTTTAAGGAAAAGGATACTGTAGCCACTAACTACAGGGATAAACTGAATTTGCTGTTTGATAAACTTAAAATAGATGAAGACCAAAAAGCTATCATCAAATATCAGAACAAGCTTGAAAATCTAAAGGAGACTCCTCAGGCAATAAGAAAGCTGAGAAGCGAGAGGGAGAAATTTGCAGGCAGAATTAAACAGCTCGAAAATGACATTGTCCTCTGGGAAAATAATATTGGTTTCTTTTCAAAATCAAGTAATGTTGATGCAATGATTAAAGAGGTTGAAGATAAAATTGAGAATGCAAAAAATACATTACAGATGCTTCAGGAGAAAGTGAGAATGATTGACAGATCAGGGCTGGATGAATAATTTTAATAAGTTGATAATTTTTATTTAATAATAACTTTTGTTTTGGCAGAGGTAAAATATGTATTCGTGACAGGTGGAGTAACCTCCTCACTCGGAAAAGGGATAATTTCATCCTCACTGGCAAAATTGCTGCAGGCGAGAGGTTATAGTGTAACTATTCAGAAAATAGATCCGTATATTAATGTTGATCCAGGAACACTTAATCCATATGAACATGGGGAGTGCTATGTGACAATTGATGGGGCAGAAACAGATCTTGATCTGGGACATTATGAAAGGTTCCTGAATATACCAACCAGTCAGGCGAATAATATTACTACCGGAAGAATATATAAAACAGTTATTGAGAAGGAGCGAAGAGGTGATTACCTTGGAAAGACTGTTCAGGTTATACCCCATATAACTGATGAAATCAAACGGAGTATTAAAGATGTGGGTAGTAAGGAAAAGCATGATATTGTCATTACTGAGATAGGTGGTACTGTTGGTGATATTGAATCTCTGCCATATATTGAAGCTGTTCGACAGATAAGATGGGAATTGGGAATAAAAAACTGTATTGTAATACATCTTACCCTGGTTCCATACCTGAAAGCTTCGGGTGAGCACAAAACAAAACCAACACAGCATTCTGTTAAAAACCTTCTGGAAGCAGGTATCCAACCTGATATACTTGTTTTAAGAGCTGAGCTGGAACTATCGCAGGATATCAAAGAAAAAGTCGCATTGTTCTGCAATGTTGAAAAGGAAGCTGTTGTGCAGTCTGCAGATGTTTCAACAATATATGAGGTGCCTGTTAAGATGCTGGAAGAGAAGCTTGATGAAACGGTTTTAAAGAAACTCCAACTCAGTACAAAGAACTATCCGCATCTTAAAAAATGGCGCGACTTTCTCACTAAACTGAAAAATCCAAAGAAAACTGTTACAATAGGTCTGGTTGGCAAATATGTTGAACTGCCAGATGCCTATAAGTCTATATCTGAATCGTTTATTCATGCCGGTGCAGTTAACGAATGTAAGGTAAACCTTGAGCTTATTCATTCTGAAGAGGTGAAAGAGGAAAATGCAAGTTTGCTTCTTGAGCATCTCGATGGCATTCTGGTTGCTCCGGGGTTTGGCTCAAGAGGGATTGAAGGAAAAATTCTTGCCATAAGATATGCCCGCGAAAATAATGTCCCATATCTCGGAATTTGTCTCGGTATGCAATGTGCGGTTATTGAATTTGCCCGGAATGTATTAAACTTTAGAGGTGCCGATTCAACAGAGATAAATACCGAAACAGCTTACCCCGTAATTGATCTTATGGAGGAGCAAAAAAGTGTCGTCAATAAGGGAGGTACAATGAGGCTTGGAAGCTATGACTGTAAAGTACATGAGAATTCCAGGGTTTGCGATGCCTATAAAAAGTCAGATATTTCTGAAAGACATAGGCACAGGTATGAATTCAATAATAAGTACCTTGATGATTATGTTAAATCGGGAATGATTCCAACAGGTATCAATCCTGACGCTAATCTGATTGAAATTATGGAAATACCTGATCATCGTTGGTTTGTTGGCGTTCAGTTCCATCCCGAATACAGCAGTACAGTTGTGAATCCTCATCCTTTATTCATTGATTTTGTAAAGGCATGCTGCAAATGAAATTAACATATAAATAATTTTTGAAATAATTTTAACGATATACATTAATGGACAGGAATACAGTTACAGGGCTTATATTGATCTTTGCTATCTTCATCGGGTTTAGCATGTTTAACAACTATAAGCAAAAGAAATCATATGAATCAACTATGCATATTGCTGATTCACTATATGATGCCAGGGCCTATGAAGATGCGTTGGTTGAATATCAAAAAGCACTGAAATATAAACAGGCAACCCCTGAAGCAATTGAAAAGATCAACACTATAAATTCAATTCATAAACCTGTTTCAGTGCCGGATAACTCAGATACCCTAATATCGGAAACTATAGTTGATACAGAAATTGTATTACCGGCTAAACAACAGAATCAGTTTGAAATTCAGACCAGTAATATTGAACGGTTAGGTGAGTTTTCCGGATCCGGATCAGGTGAACTTGACTTCATTACACTTGAGAACGATAAATTAATTCTGAAAATCAGCAACAGGGGAGGAAGAATCTATTCGGCTGAACTAAAAGATTTTTATACTCACGATGGTAAACCTCTGATCCTGTTTGATGGCGATTCAACAGTATTCGGGTTTAAATTCTTTACCTCTGATAACAGGCCAATTGAGACAAATAATCTCTATTTCACTCCCTACTCAACTAACCCGGTAATCGATGCCTCTTCACGCCAGGGAGTTGTCAGGATGAGACTTGAGACCTCTTCAGGTGGTTACATCGAATATGTATATACGCTTGATCCCGGATCCTATATGGTTGATTTTGATGTAAAATTTGTAGGGTTGAGTAATGTAATTGCCGGAAATATAAATTCCCTGACTCTCGACTGGAAGGCCTATATACGACAGCAGGAAAAGAGCAGACATAATGAGAATCAATACACAAATCTTAAATATAGATATTACCAGGATGTTATTGATGGCTTCAGGGATAGATCACAGAAAGATTTTGAGGAGGCTGATATCACAACTAAGCTTGAATGGGTAGCATTTAAGAATCAGTTTTTCTCGACTATTGTGTTAACAGAAGAATTCTTTAATAACGGATTTGTCACATCAACAAAGATGCCCGAAGACAGCAAGTATTTAAGGTATTTTACTGCTGAACTTGGTTTGCCCTATAAACCGGAGGGAACAACCGAGTATGATCTGAAGATTCTGATGGTTCCCAATAATTTTAAGATGCTGAAGGATGATTATGGTCATGAACTCCATGAACTTGTGATGCTTGGGAAGAGTGTTATCAAGTGGATCAACCAGTATGTTATACTTACTCTCTTTAACTGGCTGAATAAGTCGATTGCCAATTATGGTATTATCATCCTTATACTTACTCTGATTATTAAGCTCGCTCTGTTCCCGCTTACATTCAAGTCATTTCAATCACAGGCAAAAATGAAAGTCCTTAAGCCTATGGTTGACGAGATAAACAAAAAGTTTCCGAAGAAAGAGGATGCAATGAAGAAACAGCAGGCCACTATGGCTCTTTATAAAAAAGCCGGAGTTAGTCCGCTTGGGGGATGCCTGCCTATGGTTTTGCAGATGCCTATACTATTTGCGATGTTCAGGTTTTTCCCCACTTCCATTGAATTAAGGCAGGAGAGTTTTCTTTGGGCTCAGGACCTCTCAACATATGACTCTATACTGAATCTGCCTTTTACAATCCCGATGTATGGTGATCATGTTAGTCTGTTTACATTACTTATGACAATTTCAACCATCCTTACAATGCGTTTGAACAGTCCGGCTGCAACCGGACAGGAACAGGTTCCGGGAATGAAAATGATGATGAATATGATGCCGATAATGTTTATGTTGATTTTAAATAGTTTCCCTTCCGGATTGACATATTATTATTTTCTGGCAAATATTATTACATTCGGACAGAATATGATTTCAAAGAAATTTATTAATGCAGAGGGTGTACTAAAAACCCTTGAAGCAAATAAGAAAAAAACACCTAAAAAATCTAAATTTCAAAAACGACTTGAAGAGGCGGCCAAACAGAAAGGGTACAGGCCGAAAAAAGGATAGTGAACGTCTTTATATCTGACTTTTAATTTACACAATTTGCCGGTTGTGTTATTTTAGGTATAGTAGATCATCATGTAATTAATCATATAAATTTACCGAAATGGGGAAGAAGGTAAAAATAAAAGATATTGCAGTAAGACTGGGTTTGTCCAGCACCCTGGTATCGTTAGTTTTAAATAATAAAGCTGATGAGCAGGGAATAAAAAAGGAGACGCAGGATAAAGTTCTGGCAGTCGCTAACCAAATGGGATATTTCACCCGGTTAAGTGAAAAAGGAACTATTGAAATACCTGATGAAAAATCCGGAATAATAGGAATGGTGGTAACAACCATGAATGATCCTTTTGTTATAGAAATATCGGAATATTTGCAAAAAGCCTTTGCGAGTATTGGGGTTGGCTTTTCAATTCTAACTAAAGATCCTTCAGACATACGGTTTAATAAAGCCGTAAATACTTTCAGGAAGTTTTACTCCGGTATTATACTGACAGGCGATGCAGCCGATGAATATACCGTGAGATCATTGCGCACTTTGGATTATCCGTTTATTATTCTTGAAAATTCCCTCGCCAGCTTGCGACTTAATGTTGTAAAAAGCGATAGTAAAGTGGGAGCGGGGCTGGTGGCCAAACATATTAACAAATTAAATTATAAGTCAATTACCCTTATTCGAAAGGAGAATATTTCTCCTTTTACCATAGAAAATATATCAAATGTTAAAAAGGAGATTAAAAGCATTTGTGAAGGTAGCAGCCTTTATGAGTTGATTGTTGGCAAACAGGATACTTTTACCAGTTTTGAAGATAGCGAATTGGATTCTTTTCTCAGACCACCGATGAGCACACAGCTTATTATTGTTTCTGAAGCAAATCTTGTTTATCCCCTGCTTAAAACACTTGAGTCGAGAAAGATAAGGGTTCCACAGGATATTGCCGTTATATCAATGGAAGATGGCTTTGGGTTTGATCTTTTACGTACTCCAATTACCCGATTAAAAAGAGACCTTTCCGGGATGGCATCCAAGGTAGCCAGGATGATATGGTCAGAAATTAATAACAAAAGCAGGGGTAAATACAGAAGAACAGTAACAATCAATCCCAGACTTATTGTTGGAGGATCATGTGGAGCATGAAGAGTGGACATATTAAAACTTAAATCTAGAATGTTATGAGGAGAACATTTTCGGTAATCACATTATTAGTCGCATTAATGATCGGATGGTCATGTTCTAACGGATCGCTTATACACGACAAAAAATATTCAGCAAGTGTTGAAATTAAGTTTATTGAGCGAAAAGAGCTTGCGGCGAACCGTTCTGAACAACTGTTCGGGGTTTTCAATGATAAGCTTCAGAAAAGGGAAGAAGAGGCTTTGAAATTTCTGTTTGCTTACATGCCCCTGAACGATCTGGCCGATTATACCGGCGACTTTTTTCTGGGGAATGTGCAAACTACGTTCACAGCAATCGATAATGCTCCATGGGGTAAAGATATTCCGGAAGATATTTTTTTGCATTATGTACTGCCCTACAGGGTTAATAATGAGAACCTCGATTCGTTCAGAATTAAATATTATGATGAAATAAAAGCAAGAATTAACTCTATCACAAATATTGAAGAAGCGGCACTTGAGATTAATCACTGGTGTCATGAAAAAGTAACCTACCAGGCTGCTGATATTAGAACTTCAGCTCCAATGAGTACAATTCTTTCTGCAAGAGGAAGATGTGGAGAGGAATCGACATTTGTTGTGGCTGCATTACGGACTGCAGGCATTCCGGCAAGACAGGTTTATTCACCACGATGGGCCCATAGTGATGATAACCATGCCTGGGTTGAAATCTGGTCGGGAGACAACTGGTATTATCTTGGTGCATGTGAACCACAGCCAGTGTTCGACAGAGGTTGGTTTACCGAACCTGCAAGAAGGGCTATGCTGGTTCATACAAAGGCATTCGGCTCCTATAATGGAAATGAAAGCACAATTATTGTTAAAGATAATTATGCCGGTATTAATAACCTTTCCAAATATGCACAAACAAAAGATGTTTTCGTTAAGGTTGAAGATCAATCGGGGAACCCTGTTGAAAATTGCATCGTTGAATTTCAACTCTACAACTATGCTGAATTTTACCCTATTGCAACTGTTAAAACTGATGAAAACGGATTTGTCAGCTTCAAAACAGGTCTGGGTGATCTGTTAGTCTGGGCCAGAAAAGGGGATCTTTACGACTTTGAAAAAATAACCGTTGAAGAAGTTGGTACTGTGCGTCTTGTTATTTCAGACAGAATAGAAGATGAGACGAGAAGAAACTATGACCTTACTGCTCCTTTAAAACGAAAACCATTTGAAGGGATACCTGAAGATCTGGCAAAGGAGAATGGAATACGTTTAAAAGAAGAGGACAGGATAAGAGAGGAATATGTCGACTCATGGATGTCAGAGGATGTAGCGGATGAGATAGCTGTTGAATATGGCTACGATACAGAGAAATTCAGGTCGGCAGTTAGCCGGAGTATGGGTAATTATGCAGAAATTGTTGACTTCCTGAAGACCGGATCTGAATTTGATCCTATACTGGCAATGAATATTGTGGAATTGGTTGCCAACAAAGATTTACGTGATACAAAAAGTGCTGTGCTTGCAGACCATCTTTTTGCAGGTGCTGCAGCTAAAAATGAGATAGCAGACATAGATGTATATTATAATTATGTTTTAAATCCACGTATCGCTAACGAGATTATTAAGCCATGGAGATCCTTTATTCAAAGCTATTTTGATAAAGCCACAAAAAAAACGTTTACTGAAGATCCGGCCCTTATAGCCACCTGGCTAGATGAAAATATAAGGCTTGACCTTGAAGAAAACTATTATAATGTCCCCATTACTCCAAGGGGTATTATAGAGTTAGGCGTAACTGATCCTTTTTCAAGAGATATACTTTCTGTTGCTATCTGCAGAAGTCTTGGAATTCCATCACGGCTCGAACCCGGAACAGTAACTCCCCAGTTTCTGGGCAGCAAGGGTTGGGTATATCTAAGTTTTGGTGAAAACAATGAACTTCCTGATAGTGATAAGGCAGCTGTTAAGCTTAAATTTTCAGGAGAATCAACGGTGCCTGAATATTATATACATTTTACTATTGCCAGGTTTGAGGATGGGAAATATAAGACTCTTGAATATGATTATAATAAGAGAATATATGATTTCCCGGATGAGATTAAACTTAACCCCGGCAGGTATATGGTAGTTACCGGCAACAGAATAAACGATTCGGAAGTATTGGCATCGGTTGAATTCTTCACTCTTGAACCCGGAGAGAAACGCGATATAACAATTGTGCTTCGGGAGGCAGAAATAAAAGAAGAAATATTTGGCTTAATCAATACTGATAGCGAAGTTGAAATTGAAGGTGCTAATGTTAAGCTTTCCAAAATTTCAAAGGCAGGATTAATAATAGCATGGATTGAACATGATAAGGAACCTACAAAGCATATCCTTAATGATATTCCACTGCTTAAATCTGAATTCGATGCATGGCCGGGTTCTTTTTTATTCCTGTCAAACCCCGCCGATAAATCACCTTCATATAACCCGCAAAAGTTTAAAGGGTTGCCTGAAAGATCGGTTTTTGGATTTGATTCCGGACTTAACCTCCTGCGTGAATTCCTTCCCGATACAGGGTTTAACACTATTCAGTTCCCATTAATTCTTATTGTCGATGCTGCCGGACAGATAATATATGTTTCGGAGGGATACCGGATTGGAATAGGAGAACAATTATTAAAGCGGATTAAGTAAATATAAACAATCAGTGTTAATAATATCTTTTTAATGGTGACCAATAAAAAATTCAAACAAGGGGAAATTTTTGTGAAATATTAATACATATTTTGAGTTTAATATATTAATTGTGAAGCCCTTTTTTAACAGATACTTATATATATTACTAATTATTCTGCTTTCTAATATCTCAGGTATAGCCCAGATTATTTATTTTGATGATGAACCTGCCGGATATGAAAAGCTGAAGAATAATATCAAATGGTTCAGTCCCGCTTTCACTGAAACTGAAATTTCTGTAGCTGAAACATTTTCTGCAGATAAAAATCAACCTCTTACATTTGCTCTTGGCAGAAAAGTAAGCCTCACAAAAGACAATTCAGGATATATTGTAGATCTGCCGGGCAGTGAAAAAGTCTGGTATCTGTTCATCCGCTCAGATAATGCTAAATCGATAAATATTATTTTCAGCAGATATCAATTAACGGAGAGCGAAAAGCTATTTATTTATAATAGCGATATGAGTGTGGTCAAAGGCCCTTTCTGCTATAAAAATAATAAGCAGGCTGGTTCACTTGCAACTATGCCAGTACGGGGCAGTGAGATCGTAATTGAATATCATTTTTCTGAAAAAGATCAGGGCCTTCTTGAGGTTGGACAAATTTCACATGATTTCTTAGGTGTTTTCGGAAGTAATGGTTCAAAAGATCAATATTACGGAACTTCAGGATCCTGTAATGTCGATATCAACTGCTCGCTTGGTGATGAATGGCAGACAGAGAAAAAGGCGGTCGTGAGAGTATTGGCCAATGGGACAGAGCTTGGAACAGGATTTATGGTTAACAATACCAGTCAGGAGAATATACCTTATCTCATTTCTGCCCAACATGTCATAGAGGGAAATCCCTCAAACACAGTATATATTTTTGGTTATGAGAGCCCATGGTGTGACGGACCCGATGGAAGGACCACTTTTTCTCTCTCGGGAGCAACCCTGATAAGTACAAATGAAGAAATTGACTTTACCTTAGTAAGGCTTAGTGAATTCCCTCCAATACTATATAAACCATATCTTGCGGGATGGGATGCTTCAGACATTCTTTCAGAAACCCAGGTTACGATTCACCATCCCTCCTGGGATGTAAAGAAGATATCTGTTGATAATGATCCGCCTGTCATTTCAACTTTCCCGGATAAGTATCCAAATGGATTCTGGAAAATATTGCAGTGGGATTACGGAACAACAGAGGCAGGTTCATCAGGTGCTCCTCTTTTTAATCAGGATCACAGAATAATTGGTCTTTTAACGGGTGGAGAGGCATACTGTGGCAACAGCGTTAATGATTATTTCGCCAGGTTTGATATTGCATTTGATATTAGTGCCAATAGTTCTGAGAGCCTTAAACCCTGGCTTGATCAGGAAAATACAGGCATTCTTTCAATTGAAGGCAGGGATCCATATTTCAGTAACTTTCTCAATTCCGATACACTGAATAATTTTCCTGGGGAGAACATGTTTCTGACTATGTATGATTTTCCAGAAACCGGATATACCACTGGATTTAATAGTGACAGTATTATTGCTTATGCTGAAAAATTCATCATTATCAAAGATGTTGAAATTACCGATGCCTATCTCTATGTTGGTAATTCAGCCCTTTTGTCATCCGCCGACTCTGTTTCAATCTACATTATAAGTGATAATAGTGGCCCTGCACAGATTATTGATTCAGCAACAATTTTTCTTAAAGAGGTTAAGGATACTTTTAATTTAAGGGTCGATTTCAGGGAACCGGTGTCTGTTAATGATGATTTTTATATTTCATACAGAGTATGGTATGGAACCGATGCGCTATCTGAACCCAGACAATTTGCTATCTTTCATAGTGGAATAATACCTGTTGAAGAAAACAGTGCCTTTTTTCTTGATAATTATGGCTGGCATCAATTTACTGATCATCCTTACGATCCGGCACCCCGGAATCTAAAGATCAGTGTAGTTACCGTAAGAACGAGTTTAGTTAACTCCCTGACTGATATCGATATGGAGGCGAATCAATATCTTGTATTTCCCAGTCCTTTCAAGAGCTATATAACAATCATGAAAGAGTCGCCACAGGTTGATGATGCCAGGGTAGAGCTAATCGATATGAATGGCAGAGTTTTAAAGTACGGATATATGCAAAAAGGAATAAGTCAATTTGATTTACAGGGGCTGGATGAATTAGCTAAAGGTATCTATCTGATTGTTATCAGAACAGAAACTGACATAGAGGTTCACCGGGTATATCGATAATCCTGAATGGATTTTCTGTTCGTAATCAGAGTCCACCGTATTTACGGTAATTTCCAATAAATCTCATAATATTTTCCACACCTATCTTTTTTGCGATAATTACTTTATCGTTGTTCAGGATATAGATCATGGGAGTGGAATTTACGTTATAGTAAAAATCAAAATGGGTAGATCTTGACGGATCCCATCCGTTTATCCAGTCGAGTTGATTTTCGGCAATGTAAGCCTCCCATTCATCCCGGTTATCCTGTGTACAGATAGAAAACACCTCAATGTTCTCTTCTTTGTGCTTATTATAAATATCCCTTAAGGCAGGGGTAGATGTCTTGCAATGTCCGCAATCCGGTTCCCAGAAATATAGGATAGTAAACTCTGATCTGATATCATAAAGCGATTTCCACTCACCTGTATATGTCTCCATTACCAGGTTAGTAGCCCTTACCCCAATAAGATTTGTTCTTAATCTTTCTACATCAGTCCGGAGACCGGTTAGAAATTCTTCTGTGGCCCAGTCGGCTTTTCCTGAAAGGTAATAATCATCAGCTAACCTCACAATTATTTCATCATGACCCATATACTGACTTCCACGAAAATGGTTAAAAAGAAAACCTATTACATACCTGAAGGTCTCAGGGTTGGATGAGCTGCGGCTGGCAACCATTACTATTTCATTATAGATTGAATCGGGATGCTGGATGATTATACTACTAAAAAATACTTTTAGTTTACTGTGAAGAAGGGGAGTCCTGATAAGCCTTGGATCAGCCAGATCAAGATTGTCAAGAAAATGATCCTTATTATATATGTATGTCATTACCCATCTTAGTGAGTCGGGATTAGAAATATCAGGCGATATCTCAAAGTTGGGTGCTTTGACCGGTATAAGAACTTTGATCATCTGAGATAGAATAGTTCCGCTATATTTATCAGCCGATTCATTTAAAAAACCGATCATAACTTTTTCATGTTCGCTTAATTTCACGCTTAGAACATCTAAAGAATCTTTATCAGATTTATTTGTCTCAAGACGATTTCTCAGGTCAGCAGCAGAAGCTTGAAGATCTACCCATTTTTTCTGGTAATCAACAAAGTATTGGTTTTCGTCACTACCTTCAAACGAAAGCGTATTAATAAAATCATCCTTATTACATTCAAGGCTAAAATGCTGATCATCGGGGATAATAATATCAAAAAGCCTGTTATCAGGCATTACCACCATATATAATCCCTGCTCCAGGGATTCGTCACCGCTGAACACTCCTCTGCCTGCTTCATCTGTAATAACCGTATCCTTGATATATTGTTTGTCTCCCATATGAAAAGCGATGCTCACAAAGCTGTTTTCCATTCCTGAGATTGTGAGAGATATCTTATAACCGGAACTATCCTGCGATGATGAAACCCCTGAAACAGCAAAGGCAAAAAGTAAAATTGTAAAGTATCTGTTCATTATTTCAATGTTTTCAAATGTTGTACAAAAGTAATTGAATCAAATTCATTGCCAAAGCAGGTAATGTGACAAAATATTATTCCTATATTTGAATGATCAAATGGGTTGGGGAATGATTTCATTACTGGTTCCGGTATATAATTATGATGTCACATCATTAATTAATTGCTTACATGGTGCAATTGAGGATTCTCAGATTTTTACTGAGATAATTATTGGTGCCGATGGTTGTGATCCTGTTTATACTGAACAGATTAAATCTCTCACCAATCTCCCTAAAGTAAAAAATTACATAAGTAGTAAAAATCTTGGCCGGGCCACGATACGTAACAGGCTTGCAGATCAATCTACAGGTAACTACCTTTTATATATTGAGGCAGATTCACTGATTTCCGGTGATGCAAAGCAATATTTTGAGAAATGGGCCAACTATATCAATGCAGCACCTGTTATATGCGGTGGAACGGCATACAAAGATTCACCTCCTGCTGACCCGGATAAATATCTCAGGTGGCATTACGGCTATTTCCGGGAACAGCGAACACTAAAACAACGTAACAGAAACCCTTACGGTTCCTTTACCGGATTCAATTTTATGATTGAAAAGGAACTTATGGCGAAGATCAGGTTCAATGAAGAGTTAAAAAAATATGGCCACGAAGATACATTGTTTGCCTATCAGTTAAAAAAAGCCGGAATTAAATGTCTGCATATCGACAATCAGTTGGTGCATGACGGAATTGAATCAAATCTCGAATTTATCAGAAAAACCAAGGAGGGAATTTATAATCTGAATATTCTCTATAATAAGGTTACAGATATAAAGGAATTCGCAGGAACTGCCAGACTGATTAAAATATTCAGAATTCTAAAGGTTATCGGCATATCGAAGTTACTGGCACTTCTATATAAGAAAAGAAAACGCAGAATCGAGGTAATCATGCGATCCGGAAAGTGCTCATTAAGGCTCTTCTTTCTGTATAAATTAAGTCTGTTTAGCTATTTCCGGTATGGGTATGATTGAAGAAGAAGTTAAAAGTGTCTAAAGTGCCTAAAGTGAGCTAAAGTTGAGAAACCTGGAACCTGGAACCTGCAACTCACAAATGATCAATCCTGGTTCCGTCAAACAGGTAATATTCTCCCATAAGGTTAGCTGTAAGACACGAATGAACAGGTATAATACCAATCATATCACCAATATTGTAACTGTTTAGCAGATTGCCGGAGCAGGTTATTATTCCATGCTCCTGTGACAATCCTGTTACAAAATTATTACCGGGGAAAAAATCCCATCCCTTTTCATGTAATTTAACTGCAAGTCCGAATACCGGTCTGTTGTCAATAAATACAGATTCTTTCGACAGATGTACACCACCACCATATATAACCATTGTTCCGGCGCGACGACGAATATCTACTATCGGACAAACGGCAACGATACTAATATCTTCCGGATTGCAAGATCCAATACTATTCTGCATTAAATCATAAAATATAAAGTTTCCAGGACGACCTTCATCAATATTTCCAAAATCCGTGACAACCGAAGAGGAGGGAGTATCTCCAACAGAGATAAGTAAGTTAGTAATTCCAAGGACACTGCGGGATCTGTTGATTTTTTCAACAGTATTAATGTAAATCGATTTTATTTCACCTGCACCTTTTGCTTTATATGTATTACCGGAGTGTGTAAGTAATCCCTTAAGGTTTATATTACTGTTTGAATTTAATATATCAGTACAACTCTTTATGGTGTCAAAATCATCCCATTCTGTACCTGACCGGCCATCGCCGGTATCAATTTCTATCATAACATCAATATCTGTCACACAAATATCTGCTAATAGTCTTGCAGATTCGGGTGAGGGAACTGTCAGGCAAATTCTGGCAGCCTCCGCTAATGCAGCAATATCGTAATACTCATATATATTAAAAGGGAAAGCAATAGTTATATCATTCCATCCATTCCTTGCAAAATAAGCAGCCATAGTAACCGATGATACAGTTATCTTTTCAACACCTTCGGTACCGAACCATTTCCCGATCTCAAGCGATTGATGTGTCTTGAAATGAGGTCTGAATATTATTCCTGAATTTCTGTATTTAACTGAGATTTTTTTAAGATTCCTTATTGCTTTTTGTTTGTCTATCAGCAGGTGAGGGGTTTTTTGATTTATAATTTTCATTGGCAATATGTTTGCCATAAAAATAATCAATTTTTCAGTGGGGACTATTAATGTTTACAATTTGTATATTTGTTTTTTTTAACCACTTATTTGGCAATCATGGTAAAAATATCTGAATGGATAAAGTCGAAAGTGAAATATGTCACAGAGGATATCTGGAATATGCCACTTAGCGAACTTCCAAAAAGAAAATCATTTATAATACGGGAGATCCGGATTCTTGTATTGGCATTTAAAGGTTTTACCGAAGATAAAGTGCAATTACGGGCTTCGGCATTAACATTTAACACTTTACTTTCAATTGTGCCGATTGCTGCCCTTGCATTTGGCGTTGCAAAAGGATTTGGTTTCGAGAAAAAACTTGAAAACGAGATTATGAGTAGTTTCGAGGGTCACCAGGAGGTAATGAATTACATATTGATACTTGCCAGGGGATTTCTTCAAAACACAAAAGGAGGGATTATCGCTATAATCGGACTGGCGATCTTATTCTGGTCGGTGATGCAGGTATTAAGCCATATCGAAAAATCATTTAACCATATATGGCAGATAAAAAAATCAAGACACTGGGGCAGGAAATTTTCTGATTACCTTTCAATTATGATATTCGGCCCCATTCTTCTTATCGCAGCCGGAACCGTAAATGTATATATCTCGACCACTGTTATTACCACTGTTGATGAAATCTCTGATAAAGTTGTCGTAGTACAATCTATAGAGCCTATGATTGCATTTCTGCTTAAATTTACACCATTTGTTATCATGTGGCTTGTGTTAACGCTGCTATACCTTATTATGCCAAATACGAAGGTGAAGTTCAGGTCGGCTCTTGTTGCAGGAATTATTGCCGGAACAATGTTTCAGATTACCCAGTTTATGTATATCCATTTCCAGGTAGGGGTAACGAAATATAATGCAATATATGGAAGTTTTGCTGCATTTCCCCTTTTTATTATCTGGCTGCAGATCAGTTGGCTGGTAGTGCTATTAGGCGCTGAAATTTCTTTTGCGAACCAGAATGTTCAAAAGTATGAGTTTGAATATGAATCACTTAAAGTAAGTCAGTATCATAAACGGATATTAACATTTTTGATTCTCAGTACTATAGTAAAAAGATTTGTTTCAGGAGATCCTCCATTAAGTGCTGTTGAGTTATCAAAAATAATGCAAACACCGGTTCGCCTGTCGAGGGAAATATTGTATAATCTAAATCAGGCAGACCTGGTTACGGAGATAAATGTTGAAGCCCCAAGGGCGAGATTATATCAACCTGCAATAGATCCTTCAAAACTGAATATACATTTTGTTCTCTCTAAGATTGATAATCTTGGTTCAGATGATGTTCCGGTAATGAAAAATGATGAGTATAAAAAGATTGAAGGGCTAATTTCTGAGTTTGGCGAAAAGCTTCGCAGATCGTCAGTCAATATACTGGTAAAGGATATTTAGTGTCGTAATTTGTGATCTGAGGAAAAATCAGAGCCTGGCAGTCAAATCATCAATCATTTCTGAGAACGAATTCCAGTGGAAGAACGGATAATGGGGCAGATCCATTGAGATAATTTTTGTCTCTTTCCTCTGACTCCAGTAACCAGTAACGTTTTCATAAGGAAATATTCTGTCGGCTATTGATGTAAACGCAATATCCCACCTGTATTTCTGATCATTCGGTTCCATTATCCTGTTATACATCCACCGCAATTCATCTCTGAATGAGTTCACAGATCGTTTTGATACTTTATCAAGGTTGTTTTCAAGCGTGGATTTATTGCCGAAAAGCCGGAGATTGAATTTTTCCATGCCGGCCTCTGTAAGTCTATTTAAAGTACCTTCAAACAGGTCAACCGGAATACCATATCTGTTATCTGCCGGAACAGGTGTACCGTTAATTGCAATCGAGAGATCGGGCTTTAATTTCATTGAAGCAAACATATATTCTGCTGCCCACACACCCAGAGACCAGGCAATCATTACAACCCTGTCGTATGTTTTGGTCTCAGGAAGTATAAGTGGTTCATCGGCTGAATAATTATAATACAATATCAGATCATGATTTTCATCACAAAACGGAATAAATGCATTCTGATCAGTACCCCATCCTCCGAATACAATTATTAACTCTTTATTGGTTTCTCTTCTTCTAATGTAAGTTTTCATTAAGCCTGATAATTGAAGCCTCGAAGATAAACAGAATTTTTTTGTGATGCAGATAAACAAAAAGAATGGCAGAAAAAAGATATGGAAGAAGAAGTTGAGGTAAGGTAAGGTAAGGTAAAATAAAAAAAGAGGAGTGCAGATGGTTGGTGCAACAGGGGACGGGTTTCTTTAAAAAGAAATCCCGGAATCTACTGTCTGATAAAAGAAAGGCTATTTGGCACGCTTGCCTAGCCTCATGTGAAAGTCAATGTCTGCAATACAATCCTGTTCTTTCACCATACCACCTCTTATTCACTCCTCTTTATACGTTAAGCATAAACTTCAATAACAAATTTAAGTTTAAATTTATAACAAATCAAACTTTTATTACTATTATATAACATCTCAACTACATTAATGCTACCAACAAATTGTATTACAGTGTGTAAGTAGCGTAAATAATTATTAAGAACATAGTTTAAAATAAATATCCTGTTGTTTCAAAACACTATTTATTAGTTACCAACTAAACCATAATTTGGATATCTTTGCATGCAATAATTAATAACCGATTTAATATGAAGAAATTAATACTTTTTTACCTGCTGGCCGTTATGGCAATCACACTGGTAGCCCAGGAAGATATCGCCAATTTTAACTGTACAACAATTATTGTAGGCAAAGATGCATCAAAAACCGGTTCGGTACTGGTCGGCCATAACGAAGATGATGGAGGGACACAGTTTATCAATTACTTAAAAGCAGAACCTGAAGATCATGATATTAACTCTTTAATGAGACTCATGAACGGGGCTGAGATTAAGCAGGCATCTCATACTTATGGCTATTCCTGGTTTGAAATGCCCGGACAGAACTTTGCAGATAGTTTTTTGAATGAAAACGGAGTACTGGTCACATCAAACTCCTGTCCGTCAAAAGAGACTTTTGGAGAAATTGTTGATGGGGGAATCGGCTATTATCTCAGAGTATTAATTGCGCAGAGAGCTGAATCAGCACGTCATGGAGTAGAACTGGCCGGAAAATTAATTTCCAAGGTTGGTTATAATGCATCCGGCAGAACCTATACAATAGCTGACAAGAACGAAGCATGGATACTTGCCGTCGTAAGGGGTAAGCACTGGGTAGCTCAGAGAGTGCAGGATGATCATGTGCTTTTCCTTCCGAATTATTATACAATTAAGAATATTGATCTCGATGATAAGAGAAATTTTCTTGCATCACATGGTCTTATAGAGTATGCCGTAAAAAGAGGTTGGTACAATTCTGAAGAGGGGGAGTTTAATTTCAGAGAAGCCTATGGAAACAGCCGTTCTGCATCCAGCATGTCAAATATAGGCAGGATGTGGGTTGGTGTCAGAAGCCTGGAACTTAAAGAATATGATATCGAAGATGATTTTCCTACTACTTTTAAACCCACTTACAAAATCGGAAAACAGGAGATCATGGAGGTGCTTTCAGATCACTATGAAGGAACACATCTCGATAATTCAGAAGGTTACAAGAATGGTTCACCTCATGATAATGAAGTTATGAATATTTGCGCAGCTCACCAGCAGATATCATTTATAGCCGAACTCAGGGGCGGAATGGCTCCCGAAATTGGTTGTGTAATATGGACTGCCCCAAAAAGAGGCTGTGTAAATCCATATATTCCTGTCTACCTCGGTGTAACAAAGTATCCTGAATATTTAAGCTTATATAGTGCTGATGAGGCTGCACTCAGACATTTCGATGTCGATAAAACGATATATGAAAGAGATAATGATAAAGCATGGTGGTCGTTTATTGAAGTTGCCGAATATGTGGATGAACATTATGGTACCCGGATAAACAAACGAACCAATATTAAGAATGATCTGCAATCACAGTTTTTTATTCGCTTTGAGGAAGTGGACAAAGAAATTTTGGACATCTGGGAATCAGACAGGAAAAAAGCAGAGACAATTATTAATAATTTTACCAGAGAGGTTTTTGACCTTGCGTTAAAAAGTAATAGCGAATATCTTAAATAGATTTTACCCCTTTTTTATTGGCGAAGGGCTTATTATTAACTTTGTGGGAATTAAAACAAAATTTTATACCATGGGAATGAATATTATTGAAAAGATAATTGCAGCTCATTCAAAACATGAAATTGTAAGACCCGGTGATATTGTCGATGTAGAAATAGATGCACGTACAGCAAGGGATTTTGGGGGTGCTAATGTTGTAAAAAATATCAGAGACTATAATCTGGGAATAAACGATATATCAAAAACATATTTTACTTTCGATTGTAATCCTACAGGTTCAGATCAGAAATATGCAGTTAACCAGCATATATGCAGATTGTTTGCACGCGAATATGGAATTAAAGTCTATGATATCGATGCCGGGATAGGAACCCATATACTCATTGATAAAGGTCATGTTTACCCCGGAGCAACAGCCGTTTCTACCGATTCACATGCAAATATACTTGGAGCAGTAGGGGCATTTGGTCAGGGAATGGGCGATATGGATATTGCATCAACATGGGATAAGGGTAAAGTGTGGTTTAAGGTTCCCAAATCGGTAAAAATGATCTTCAAAGGGGAACCGGACAAAAATATATCTGCTAAAGATATTGTTCTTAACCTGCTTAACAGGTTTGGAGCAAATTCATTATTAGGACTATCAGTTGAGATCTATGGAGATGCTGTGGAAAAAATGTCGATTGACGACAGGATTACTATTGCATCAATGGCTACTGAAATGGGTGCTATTATAATACTTATTCCGCCAAATGATGAGATAGTTAACTATTGCAGAGATCGTTCAAATGTTGATTTTAAACCAGTTTATGCAGATACCGATGCTGAATATTCAGATATTATTGAGGTTGATGTATCAACGTTTATCCCAATGGTGTCTCAACCAGGTAAGCCTCATGATACAATCGATCTGAATGAAGTGTCTGGTACTAAAATAGACTCTGCATTTATCGGAAGCTGCACCAACGGAAGAATGGAAGATATGAGACGTGCAGCAAAAGTGCTGAAAGGACGGAAAGTTGCTCCGGGAGTTGTACTTAAAATTGTTCCTGCTACAGACGAAGTGTGGAACACATGCCTCGAAGAAGGTATAATCGATACATTTAAGAAGGCAGGTGCTCTTGTCTCAAATGCGGGATGTGCCGGATGCGCTGCCGGACAGGTTGGTCAGAACGGACCTGGAGAGATATCTATCAGCACCGGAAACAGAAATTTCCCGGGAAAGCAGGGCAAAGGGGATGTATTCCTTGCATCACCTGCAGTAGTTGCTGCTTCAGCAGTTGCCGGATATATAACAACTGTTGACCGGATACCCGATGTTCCTGCAGAGATGGAAAAACCCGGACATGTGATTAAACAAACCACTCATAAAAAGATCAAAAAAGACCGACCTGATATTATTGAGGGCAGATGCTGGATCATTATGAAGGATAATATCGACACAGATATGATATTTCATAACAGGTATCTTGCAATCACCAATATTGAGGAGATGGGTCAGTATACATTCGATAATCTGGAGGGGTACGAGGATTTTTCAAAAAAAGCCAAACCCGGAGATATAGTGATCACAGGGAAGAATTTTGGTTCAGGTAGCTCAAGACAACAGGCTGTTGATTGCTTTGCTTCGCTGGGAGTTCAAGCCATTATAGCTGAATCATTCGGAGCTATTTATGAACGAAATGCAATTAATGCCGCATTCCCTCTTTTAACTTACGGTTCTCTTGCCGGTATTGACATAAAACAGGGGGATCTGCTGCGAATTGATCTCCGAAACGGATCAGTGGAAAATGTCACCAAAAACATTAGCGGCAAAATAGATCCGTTTTCAGAAGTTCAGCTTGATATTTACCATAACGGAGGTCTTTTATAGCATCATCACAATAACTCATAGCTAATAATGAAACCGGGAACATTTGTTGAAAAGATATTTAATGCTCCTGAAGGTTCTATCATCTTCAGAAAGCCTGATATTGTGCTTACACACGATAATAGCGCAAGTATTCATAAAACATTCCTTAAGATGAAAGGGGAGAAGATCTTTGACCCCAATCAACTGCTTATTGTTCTTGATCATAATGCCCCTCCGACAAGTGCCCAACTGGCAACACAATACCAGTTGATCAGAGACATTGTCAGGAATGAAGGAATAGATAAGTTTTATGATATAGGAAAAGGTATTTGCCATCAGATAATGTCATATCATGCTCAACCGGGAATGATAATTGTAGGAAGTGACAGTCATACATGCACAGCCGGCGCATTTAATGCAATGGCTGCCGGTGTAGATCGCACAGAGTCAGCCGGTATATGGAAAAGGGGAGAAACCTGGTTCAGGGTACCCGCGTCTTTAAAAATCACATTAAGAGGAGAACTTCAAAGGGGTGTATATGCCAAGGATATCTCTCTTCATATTATCGGAATGATTGGTTCTGCTGGTGCGAATTACATGTCAATTGAATATCATGGAGATGGCGTTAAGACACTGGGTATATCTGAACGAATGACTCTCGCAAATCTTGCATCGGAGATGGGAGCAAAAAATGCCGTTTTCCCATATGATGATGTGCTTAAGTCATTTTATAATGGAGTAAGTTTTAAAGGAGTCTGGGCAGATGAGGGAGCTACCTATTTCAGGGAGATTGTAATTGATCTCGATAAGATTGTTCCGCTTGTAGCTGCTCCCCATAATGTCGATAATATTAAGACTGTTTGCGAAGTAGAAGGACTGGAACTGAATCAGGGTATGATCGGTACCTGCACAAACGGCAGAATTGAGGATCTTCGTGAAGCTACTGATGTATTGCGGGGAAAGAAGATTGCAGATGCTTTTCAACTGCTTGTCATACCAGCTTCCCAAAAAATTTACCTGCAGGCAATGGATGAGGGTCTTGTAAAGGACCTTATTGAGGCAGGTGCAAATTTTCTTAGTCCGAGTTGCGGTCCGTGCCTTGGAACAGGGCAGGGGATACCTGCAGACGGATACAGGGTGATTTCAACCGCAAACAGGAACTTCAGGGGTAGAATGGGCAATAAAGAGGCAGAGATATATCTTGCCTCCCCGGCTACTGTTGCATGGTCGGCACTAAAAGGTGTAATTACCGATCCGAGAGGGAAAGGTTTTAATGACAAATTTGAGCAGACCAGGGAAAGCAGTTCTGTAACACCTGTTGAGGAAAATGACAATCGGCGTATCAATGGCGTATGGAACTATGCCGGTACAGACAATCTCAATACCGACCAGATGTTTGCCGGAAATCTTACTTATAGTATCCTTAGTTCCGACGGAGAAGCTATTATTCCTCATCTTTTCTCCGGATTTGACCAGTCATTTTCAAAAAATGTAGAAAGCGATGATATTATACTGGCAGGTGATAATTTCGGTTGCGGAAGCTCAAGGGAACACCCTGCCGTCGGACTGGCTTATATAGGTGTTAAGGCAGTTATCGTTAAATCGGTAAATCGCATATTTTTCCGTTCTGCCATTAACCAGGGACTTCCTCTGATCGTTCATAGTGAGGCTGTTGATGCTTATACGGCCGGGGATAATGTAACCATTAACTTTCAGAAGGGAACAATTCAGGTTGGTGATAAAACATTTTCTTTTGAACCGTTGCCAGAAAAGCTTAATTCTATAATTGAGAAAAAAGGCCTGGTAAACTGGATGCTGGCTGAGGAGTAGCATTGTATTGTGTGCTGTCATTCCGAATCCCGGTATTCCCGGGAGAGGAATCTGTAACTAATTAATGCAGGGAGTTTCTTGAATATCCAACCGAGAATTGCGAGTTTGCTGAAAGCCAACAAGTGATTCGAGCTCGACGAACGAAGAGAGTCAATATCGATCAACGAATGTTGATTTTTGATGTTAAAACCCGGAAATACCGGAATATTGAAAGATTGTCATCCTGATCCGGTCCGGCGCAGCCGGAGAGAAAGTATCTGCACACAACGCTGGCGCGGATCTCCAGCACTGCCGGCCGAAGCTTTGCGAAGGCTGGATCCGTGCCGTATTCAGCCAATGGATATCCACCTACGCCAAGGCTTTGGTGGACAAAGCTGGATTATTGGAATACTGTGCTCTTAAATATTCGTTTGGCAGCGCGAGAAGTAACACCCTGGTAAAAGGGCGCACAAAGTAATATGACAAAATCAATAGTTGTCATTGGCAGAAGTAACACCCTGATAAAAGGGCGCACAAAGTAATATGACAAAATCAATAGTTGTCATTGGCAATCCCGGTATTCCCGGGAGAGGAATCTGTCTCCCATTGTCATTCCTGCGGAAGCAGGAATCTAATACCAATTTGATTTAAGAATATTGATTAATCCGTCAGTAGCCGGACAAGCGATTTTTGATTTGAATGAAACCTGTCAACAACAACAAAATATCATTATGGTTCCTATGAAAAATCATTAAGTAAAAGAGAATTTACCCTGTCCATGTTAGCGGAAATAAATGGAAGCAGTGCCATGATATGATAGCATTTTTACAACAGCCTCAATTAGTAAAAACAAATTCGGAGATGCGTCTAAGATATGGTTGATCTAACTGGATTATTTCTTTTTTATGAATTTTGACACAAGAACTGTAGATGGATCAATTACAGGAAATATAGCTTGGCGGTAAAAAGTTCCAGCGCTTTTACAAAACAGTATCCCTCTTCCTGTGGAGACAGTTATGCT
>JAUVKT010000026.1 GCA_030596125.1 Bacteroidales bacterium
GTTTGATATTGGTGAAGAAGAGGAAGATGAAGAAGAGGAGATCTTTGTTGTTGTGGAAGATATGCCTTCATTCCGTGGCGGTGATGTAAATAAATTCCGCGATTGGGTTCAGAAAAGGGTAAAATATCCACAGATAGCAGCCGAGAACGGAATCCAGGGTAAAGTATTTATCATGTTTGTTGTTGAACCCGATGGTACTGTAAGTAATGTAAGCATTATGAGAGGAGTCGACCCTGCTCTTGATAACGAAGCGATGAGAGTAGTTAAAGACTCACCCAAATGGGTTGCAGGAAAGCAAAGAGGCGCTCCGGTAAGAGTTCGGTTTTCAATTACAGTTAATTTCCAGTTACAGTAATTTAATAAATCCAGAATATTTAAGCCGCTTTCAGTCGTGTGAGGCGGCTTTTTTTTGTTTCTGAGAGATATAATTTGTTATCTTTAATGTCATAAAACAATTAATTAAAACGATATGAAGAAAATTTTACTCTTTTCTTTTATAATCCCGATTCTGTTTTCTGGATGTGGATCGCCAAAAAAACAGATGCAATCGGGGAATTATGACGGAGCTATTTATAAGGCTGTGGAAAAACTTCGTAAAGACCGGTCTGATACCAAGAATATTGAGATTCTCGACCAGTCATACAGGATTGCACTGGAGCAGGATAATGAGCGCATCAGGTTCCTTAAGATGGAAGGTAAACCAGATAACTGGGATGAGATATACCTTGTGTATAAAAAAATGAACGACCGGCAGTCCATAGTTCGGACTGTCCTTCCTCTGCAAACCGGCACAAAAACAGTTAACTTCCCATATGTCGATTATATGGAGGAGATGATAATTGCTAAAAAGAAAGCGGCAGATTACTATTATGCACATGGGCAGGAATTGCTTAGCTCCAAAACAAAAGATGGTTATCGTCAGGCATACTACGAATTTATCAGGGCCAAAGAGTATGCGGGTGATTATCAGGGCATCGACGATCTGATCTATGAGACTAAATATATGGGTATGAGCAGGGTAATAGTACAGGTCCAGAACCAGTCTCATATCAACTTTCCACCTGAGTTTCAGGCTGATCTACTGGCACTTGATCTGCCCAGGCTAAACACCGAATGGATTGAATATCATACAAGACAGTTAGATGAAGATGTTGAGTATGATTATATAGTATCTGTAAATATTAAGATTGTAGCTGTATCACCTGACAACACTTTCGAGCGTGACACCCTTATCAAACGTGAAATAGAAGATGGATTCCAGTATGTTCTTGATGCAAACAGCAATGTTATGAGGGACACCCTTGGGAACAATATTAAAGTGAAGAAATATAAAAGTGTTCAGTGTGCCCTTATAGAGTCTGTTCAGGAAAAAGAGTGCCATATTGAGGGGGATGTTGAGGTACTCTCATTTAATCCTTCTAAAATACTGAAGAAAGATCCGATAAGCGCTGAATCATTCTTTGAGCATTCATCAGCCAGGGCAATCGGTGATATAAATGCTTTGTTGCCGGCTGAGAGGGCCAAAACAAGTTCCAAGCCAGTCCCATTCCCATCTGATATTGAAATGGTAATAAGATGTAGTGAGGCTCTTAAAATGGGAATCAATGCAGCCATTCAGCAGAATAAAAGGTTTATTCAATAAACTGCATTTTGCCGAATAATTAGTAACTAAGCAGACGAATTTATATTTTTGCATCACCATACAGGTACCATTGCTTTTATAGTAATGGTACCTGCAGTATTAATGATATATTAACGGAACAGTTTTGATAGGATGGGTAAGGTGAATGATATGGCGGTACAGAAGGAGAAGGCCGTGCTTGTAGGGATAATTTTACAGGGACAGAAGGTGAGCGAAATTGAGGATTACCTTGATGAACTTGCTTTCCTGACTGAGACAGCAGGGGCAGTTCCTGTTAAACGTTTTATTCAGAAACTTGATACCCCAAATTCACGTACTTTTGTCGGAACCGGGAAGATGGATCAGATTGAAACATATGTTAAGGATGAGCAGATTGATCTTGTTATCTTTGATGATGAACTATCACCGAGCCAACTTAGAAATATTGACAGGATAGTAAACTGCAGGGTTCTTGACCGTACGAACCTTATTCTCGATATTTTTGCTGTTCGTGCACGTACAGCTCATGCGAAAGTTCAGGTTGAACTGGCCCAATATCAGTACTTACTGCCCCGTCTTACAAGGATGTGGACCCACCTTGAGAGACAAAGAGGTGGAATTGGTCTGAGAGGACCAGGTGAAACAGAGATCGAAACCGACCGTCGTATTATCAGGGATAAAATAGCAAGACTTAAAGTTCAGCTCGACAGGATCGATAAACAGATGACAATCCAGCGAAAAAACAGGACCAGGATGATACAGGTTGCACTGGTTGGTTATACAAATGTTGGGAAATCAACTATTATGAACATGTTGAGTAAATCGGATCTGTTTGCCGAAAACAAACTCTTTGCAACACTCGACACAACAGTTCGTAAGGTTGTTGTTGATAATCTCCCGTTCCTGCTGTCAGATACTGTAGGCTTTATCAGGAAACTGCCTCATAGCCTGGTAGAATCATTTAAATCAACACTCGATGAGGTGAGGGAAGCCGATATTCTGTGTCATGTTGTCGATATTTCTCATCCGGGGTTTGAAGACCAGATAAGGGTAGTGAATGAAACCCTTGATGAATTGAATGCACTCGATAAAAAGATCTTGTTGATCTTTAATAAAATTGATGCTTATACCTTTAAACCAAAGGATGAGGATGACCTGACTCCGGTACTAAAAGAAAATGTGTCACTGGATGATCTGCAGAAAACATGGATGGCCTCTAATAGTGATATTCAAACAATATTTATATCTGCAAAGAAGAAAACCAATATTGCCGGATTAAGAGAATTCCTGTATAAAGAGGTAAAAGAGCTGCACCGGATACGGTATCCGTATAATGATTATTTGTATTAGCGGCTAAAGGCAAACGACAAAGGGACTTCTTATAATAGATGCTCGGCTATCTGTATTGCGTTAGTTGCAGCTCCTTTCCTGATATTATCGGATACTATCCACAGATTCAGGCTATTATCACATGAATAATCCCTTCTTATTCTGCCGACGAATACATCATCACTCCCTTCTGCTTCAATGGGCATCGGATATATTGCCGAATAGGGATCGTCTCTTACGACAACCCCCGTAAAATCATTCAGTAATTTTTTAATATCATCAATATTAAAATCATTCTCAAATTCAATATTTACTGACTCTGAATGTCCGCCTGTTACCGGAACTCTTACGGCAGTTGCTGTTATTCTTATCGAGTTGTCATCTAATATTTTGTGTGTCTCGTTAACCAGTTTCATCTCTTCCCTGGTGTAACTATTGTCAAGAAACTGATCACAATGAGGAAGGCAATTATTATTAATCGGATGCGGATATACCATTTCCCCTTTTACTCCTGCTGCTTCATTTTTGAGTTGGGTCAATGCTTTTACTCCTGTACCGGTAACCGACTGGTAGGTTGATACCACGACCCTTTTAATTCTATAAATATGATGCAGGGGAGCAAGAACCATTAGCATCTGAATGGTTGAGCAGTTGGGGTTGGCAATAATATGATCTCTTTTTGAAAGAATATTCCCATTTATTTCAGGTATCACAAGGGGGATGCCATCTGCCATCCTCCAGGCAGAGGAGTTGTCAATAACTACTGTTCCGGAATCAGCAAAAACAGGAGCCCATTTCTTTGAGACATCGCCACCGGCTGAAAATATTGCAAAGTCAGGTTTTTCGTTAACAGCCTGCTCTATGCTTACAACTTTATAAGATTCTCCCCCGAATATAATCTCCCTGCCAACAGACCGGGAAGAAGCTGCAGGGATAAGGCGGCCGACAGGAAAATTTCTCTCCTCAAGTACCTTAAGCATAACTCTCCCTACCATACCTGTTACACCCACTATTGCAATTTTCTTCTTGTTCATCTTTGTTTTGTAAAAAGATTTTCGGAAATTTATAGATGAATTATCCTGATAAAGATAGCTGTTTTACAGGATATTTGTTATTCGCTGCATGAGAAAAGTACTATTATTGTTTGCTCTTATGCCCCTTATGTTAAAGGCGCAGATATATGAGGATTTCGAATCGGGTCTTCTAATAAACTGGGTTTTTAATATCCAGGACAGATGGTGTGCCGATCAGGATCTTCCACTGAATGGATCGTGGTCTCTACACCATGCATTTGACAATAGTGAGGCGGGGAGTGACCGGGCTTACTATCCGGTTACCGGCTTAAGGCCTGACCTGGCAGATGTAAAATGGAGTTTTAGCCTGAGGTACGGCTATCATCCGTCTTCTGCAAACAGGTGGGCAATATGCCTGCTATCTGATGCCGGACCTGATGAGGCACTGTCTGGTGGAAACGTAAATGGATTTGCTCTTGGAGTAAACCTGAAAGGATATGATGATACATTGAGAATATGGAGAGTGACAGGCAGCAGTGTTGATGAAATAGTTACAACTTCAATAAACTGGCAGAACGATATTGGCACTGATTCGGTAGTAACCTTTTCGGTTATCAGATCAGTTGAAGGGTTTTGGAAGCTGTTTATAGCTGATGGTCAAGGGGGTGAGCTTATTGTCGGGGAAGCTGAGTGCTCAGACCTTTATTCGCCAAATTATTTTGGAATAGTATATGAATACACATCTTCATGCGACAGGTTGTTCTGGTTTGATGACCTGAACATAGATGGTTTGTTTGTTTTTGATACAACTCCTCCGGAGCTGAAAGAGGTGAAGTTTACCGGTAAACAAACTCTTGATATCACTTTTACAGAACCGGTATCCGCAGAATCTGTTAATCATTCCAGTTTTATTCTTGAACCGGGAGGTATTCATCCCTGTTCAGTCAGTTCAGTTAATTCAGAAAGAGTGATTTTGTCTTTTGCAGAGTCGCTTCCCAATAAAGTGAACTATTTCATCTGCATTGACAACCTTTGTGATATTTCAGGCAATTGTACCAACACATGCTCAGATTCAGTTATGCTGGCATATCCCGAATGGGGTGATATTTTGATAAGTGAGTTTATGTGTGATCCGGAGCCCGGGGTATTCCTTCCGGCCTCAGAATATATAGAACTCCATAATAGTACCGGGTATCCATTTGATACGGGTATTCTTTCATTGATAGTCGGTTCTGACAGTACCGGTCTGACAGGGCCTTTATTTGAAGGGGGAGGGTATATGGTATTTTGCGATGAGAATGATACGGCCCTGTTTCGGGGAATTTGCCCGGTTATTCCTCTCTCTTCTTTCCCCTCACTGAATAACAGGGAAGATATGATAATTCTGAAGGATACAACCGGAAATGTTATTCACGGAGTAGATTATTCCACCTCCTGGTTTGGCGACGGACTAAAAAGTGAAGGGGGATGGTCAATGGAGATCATTGATACAGATTTTCCCTTCTCTGGAAGGTTAAACTGGAGCTATTCAACAAAAAGACAGGGGGGAACCCCCGGGGGATACAACTCTGTCGCCGGGTTTAATCCGGATATCACCTCTCCTGAACTGGTTAATGTATTTGCTACAGACAAAAAGAGGCTGGTTCTGTCATTCAGTGAGCCGGTAATGAATCTGGCAGGCCTCCCCGGTGGAGTAATTATTACAGGGGGACCGGGAGCCCGGGAACCGGTATCAACAGACCCTCTTAACCGCAGATAGCGGATTGATCTCGTTGAAGAACTTAAGACAGGGATTAGTTATGCACTGTTAATTGAGGGAGATGTGATGGATTGTGCCGGGAATGAATTTATAGGTAACGGGTTTCCTTTTGGAGTTACCCTGAAAGCTGGTGCTAACGATATTGTTTTTAATGAAGTATTGTTTGACCCTCTGCCATGGGAGCATGAGTATATTGAAATATATAATCGCTCAGAAAAAATTATTGATGCCGGTTCACTGATAATGGTTTCGGTAAACATCGAATCGGCTGATACCGGAAAGATCTTTTTTGCATCAGACAAACCAAGGTGCATTATGCCCGGAGATTATTATGCTGTAACAAAAGATCGTGAGTCGGTTGCTTACAGATACTATTCCGGTGATCCGGCACATATTTTTGGTTTATCATCATTACCCTCTCTGCCCGATGATGAAGGAGTACTTATTCTGTATTACCGGGATCTTGAGAAGGTTGACTGTTTGCATTACTCAGAAGATCAGCATTTTGATCTCTTATCAAATACGGCAGGGATATCACTTGAGAGGATTGATCCCGACAGAAAATCGGCCGATATTACTAACTGGCACTCTGCAACCGGATTGTCGGGTTGGGGAACTCCGGGAGCAAAAAACTCGGTACTAATTGAAGATGAGAATAATCCGGGGGGCGTGGTTTTATCTTCAAAAAAGATAACTCCTGATAATGACGGCTTTGAGGATATTCTTACAATTGATTTAATGTTTGAATCGGCTGACAGGGTTGTAACTATATTTATTTTTAATGATAATGGTTTTCGTGTCAGGAAATTGGCTGAAAGTATTACTTCAGGAGAGAGGGAAAAGGTATCATGGGATGGCACAGACGATTATGGTACAATCGTCGCTGAAGGAATTTATATCGTTTTTATCAGGTCTGTCGGTAAAAATGGAAATATTGATGTCTGGAAGAAAGTTTGCGCTGTGATCCGATGACGAAAACAGGTGATTCAACAACTTAACAAATCAACGATTCAACTTTTCAACCTTTCTTCTTTTGATGGTATTAACAGAGAGAAAATGATTGCCGGAAAAGCAAAAAGTGCAGCAATTATGAATGTTTTATCCAGACCGATCTTGTCTGATAGTCTGCCTACAACCATTATCATAACCGAACTGATAAAAAAGTTTATCATCATATATACCCCGTTGACAAATGGCAGATGATCAGTTTTGAGATCATGTATAACAGCAAGCATTACAGACTGTGGAGCAACCAGAAAGAATCCCATAAAAATCAGAAGGATAAAACTTAACGTACCTGATGTTTGAAGAAAGAGGAGCATCAACAGAGGTGAGGCTACAGATACTATCACGAGTGTTGTACGCCTTCCTATTATATCAGAGATAGTTCCCGCATAAAATGTGCCGGCAGCACCGGCAAGCTGTATTACTGCAAGCGAAACTCCTGCAACCCAGAATTCAGATCCTCCTGCAGTAAGATAGACGGGCAGGTAAAGGGTAAGTGATGCTTTCAGGGCGCTTCTGAAGAGGGTGATTCCGGACAGGGTGAAAAAAACAGGCATAAATTGTTTGAATACTCCTATATAATTAATCTTTATACCCTTGGGTTTAATTTCATCACTGATAGGGATATTCCGTAGCTTAAACCATAGTATAACAGAAGCAATTATGCCAAATGGAATAAGTCTGAGTGTTCCTTTAAGTCCCCATATTTCAACTGCAGCTACAATTAGAAGCGGACCAAGAGTGCGGGCAAGCTCACCTCCAAGCATATAATAACTCATTCCTTTTCCGATGCGATTGCCTGATACTTTTTTTATCATAACCGGGGCAGGAACATGAAACATTGTTGAGCTAATGCCACTGATAAAGAGCAGAATTGCAAGGATAGTATATCGTGGAGCTACTCCGATAAAGCCCATTACAACAGTTGTGATAGCCGGTGCAAATATTACAAAATACCTTAATTTCACTCTTTCGGCCAGGATCCCTATAAATGGGTTAAACAGTGATGGAATTCTCTGGATAACCGATAGTATCCCGGAGTGAAAGAGAGACATATTAAACTTTATGATCAGCAGAGGCAGGATGGGCGAAAGAAAGGAGGTGTAAATATCATGAAGAAGGTGAGTGGTAGATATTAGTATTACATTGGATGTTTGAAAATTTTCGGTTTTCTTCTTAATAATCCTGCTCATAAAAAATTTCAGATTTTTTCAATCAGTCTGGTCATGATGGCAGTCATCTTTGATTCGCTCTCGGCGGCTGCTTCCTGAACCATTTTATGAGTTATATACTCTATTTTACCTTCCACGCCCAGATCACTTATAATACTTACTGCGAAGCATATTAATCCTATGTGCCTTGCCACTATAACTTCAGGGGCAGTTGACATTCCCACAGCATCGGCTCCGATAATTCTGATATGACGATATTCTGCCGGTGTCTCAAAAGTTGGTCCTGATATTGCAAGGTATACTCCCCTGTGTGTTCTAAAACTATGCTCATTGGCTATTGCCTCAGCTTTGTTGATCAGACCAGGATCGTACGGACAACTCATATCCGGGAACCTGGGTCCTATACGATTATCATTCGGGCCGATAAGCGGATTAGGCAGGAGATTGATATGGTCGGTAATAAACATTATGTCACCAATTTCATAATCGGGATTTACTCCGCCTGCTGCATTTGACAGAAAAAGGTATTGTACCCCAAGAAATTTCATGATTCTGACAGGAAATGCGATAGCTTCCATCGGGTAGCCTTCATAGAAGTGAAACCGGCCCTGCATAGCCACTACTTTTTTTGTCCCGAAATCGCCATAAATTAATTTTCCTGCATGCCCTTCAACGGTCGAAACCGGAAAGTTTGGTATTTCAGAGTAGTTGATCTCAATCTTATTTTTTATCTGTGAAACCAGACCTCCAAGTCCTGTTCCAAGTACTATACCTGCAAAGGGTTTATCGATCCCCTTCTCCCTGAGAAAGGATACGGTTTGGTTTATTTTTTCTAACATAATCAACAATAAAGTGGTTAAATTCATCCATGTCATCATTGAGAAAAGAGATGACTATAGGTAGGTAAAAAACATTATTATCAAATCTTTGGGCAATATTAGTTATTTCTTTTAACCTGGCAGCATCTTTTTCGGTAGTAATAATACATCTGTTTCCCCGGGGCATTGAGTTGTAAACTTCTTCAAAATAATTTAGTTCCTTCTCACTGAACCAGTGATGATCACTGTAACCGAGATGTTTAATATGTGAGGACTGTTTTTCAAGGTACTCCTTTACAGGCCCGGCAAAAGCTATCCCGGTAATAAGAAGCACATGGTATCCTGACTGAAGTATATCATCCATGGTCAGTCCGGCAGTCTCAGGGTCAAAAATATTTTTTGGTTCGAGATAATTTATAGTGGTAAAATAAAGATATTGATGTGATGCCGGTGGGATTTCATTTACTAAAAGTCTTCTGTTGAGAGGGCTGATCTCTGATGGACATTTAGTTACAAGAATATAATCGGCTCTTTTTCTGTTATATTTATGTTCCCGTAATCTTCCCATAGGGAGCAGGTAATCGCGTGTCATTAACCGGTTAAAGTCAGTAAGCAGAATATTAATACCAGGTGTTACTGAGCGGTGCTGGAATGCGTCATCCAGAATAATTACATCAACACCGGGGTCTGTTTTCAGGATGTTTCTGATACCGGCAACCCTGTTACCGGTTACGGCTACAATAATTTCCGGAAACTTACTCTTTATCTGCGCGGGTTCATCTCCCAGCTCATAGCTTCCCTGATTATCACCGGCGAGGATAAAACCTTTACTCTTTCTTTTATATCCCCTGCTCAGGACAGCTACACTGAAGTCATCTTTAAGAATTGAGATAAGATATTCTACATGAGGGGTTTTACCTGTTCCTCCAACTGTTATATTCCCAACGGAAATTACGGGTACATCGAATTCAACACTTTTAAGCAGCCCGCAATCATACAGGTAGTTACGAAGCCTGATAACCAGGCTGTAGATCAATGATAACGGAAATAGTAATACTTTCACATCCCGCCTCTCCTTACTTAATATTAATAAAGTAGGGTATCCTTGCCTGGACTCCTTCGAGTGACCTGACCTCATTCAGATCATTGTATATTGGGGCAAATGCGCCTAATTCCCTGTTAATTATTCTGCTTCTTATCTCTCCTGTGAGACTCTTCATCAACTTGGTGTAGGTGTCTTCAACCACTGGCAGCTCAACTATGGTAAATGCTGTAAGTTCTGCCATCCGGGCGGCTTCCTCAATAGCGTCATCTAATCCGCCTATATGGTCAACCAGACCTTTCTCAACAGCATCGGGACCATAATAGACCTGTCCTTCGCCCATTTTATCGACCACACTTTTTTCAATATCCCTTCCATTTGATACTTTAGTAATAAAATCATCGTATGTTTTATCGACATTTTGCTGGATAACTTCCATCTCATAATTGTCGAGACTGCGGAAAACAGAGGGAGAATCTGAGAATTTATTGGTTTTTACTGTTTCGGTATTGATCCCAAGCTTGTTTTCCATGAGTCCGCTTGCATCAGGGATCAGACCAAACACCCCGATTGATCCGGTAAGAGTGGTATTTTGTGCATAAATCACATCCGCGGGAGCAGCGATATAGTAGCCTCCTGAGGCGGCATAGTTACCCATGGATACTACAACGGGCATCTCCTGTGCCGCAAGGTCAACCTCTCTCCATATAAGATCTGAAGCCATAGCATTGCCACCGGGTGAATTGATCCTTAGTACAATTGCATCGTATCTGTCTCCTTCCCTTATTTTTCTTATTGTTGATGCATAGTGATTGGCTCCGATATTTGAACTGGTGCCCCTGCCCATAACAATTGTTCCTTCAGCGATAACAACAGCAATCCTGCCTTTGTTTTTTGTCTCCTGTTCATCGGTTTTGCTTACATGAACATTGTTGTATTTTGACATGCTGATATAATCCGGATCTTTGTCCTCTTCTCCACCGGCAAGGGTTTTAACACTTAGTTTAAATTCATCCCTGTAGAGAAGATCGTCAATCAGGTTAAGCTCCATTGCCTGCTTGAGACTGGTAGTCAATAGATTATCAGCTATATTGTTAAGAGTGGCCGGCAAAATGTTCCTGTCTGACGATATATCACTTATTACATTATCCCATATCCCATTAATAAATCTTGTTATCTGTGACCTGTTTTCCTTACTCAGTGAATTGCCAAGGAATGGCTCAACAGCTCCCTTGTGAGTACCATGCCTGATCACCTGGACATTAACCCCAATTTTATCGAGGGCTTTCTTGTAGAACATAATATCAGAGCTTATTCCCTTAAACTCCAGTATTGCTACCGGGTTCAAAAAGATTTTATCAGCTACAGTTGATATATAATATGATTCCTGGGTCATGTAATAATCGGTATATGATACTACAAACTTACCTGATTCCTTAAATTTATTGAGGGCATCCCTTATCTCTTCTGCCTTACTCCATCCATGAAGAGCGGGTCCGTTTTCAATAACAACCCCCTTAATCCTTTCATCACGTGCTGCTTTTTTGAGATTGCGGATTATGTCATTTATCCCGGGCATTGGTTTAAGGGTGAAGTCGACAGGATCGAATGTGCTGAACGGATCATTAAGTCCTCTTTCAGGTATGACCAAACCGGTGTTTAAAACCAAAACCGAGTTTTTTGAGATGGTTGCCGGCTTATCTGCTGAAGCGACCAGAGCTCCAAGGCTTCCTATCATGATAATGAAAAAGAGTATACTTGCTATGATAATTCCGGTTATTGTCGCGAGTGTCTGTTTAAGAAAACTTTTCATTGCTAACTTTTTTATTGTGTATAAAAAATTTTATCTGGGCGGGCTGTTCGTTACTCATTAAGTAATAATACTATTACGGGGTTTATTAAGATCTGTTTTTCTTTGTTTCGACAGCCATGATTGAGGTTATAAATATATAAAAAACAATAACAACCTCTGAGGGTTTAACAGTTATTAATATATTTACATAAACAGAAAATTGGGTTTCGATATGTCATTTGTTTATCTGGGACTTGGCAGCAATATGGGCGACAGGTTTAAGAACCTGAATGATGCCTTGTTGATGATTGAAGAGAGATTGGGGAATATTGTCAAAGAATCGGGAATTTATAAAACCGAACCGTGGGGATTTGTCACGGAGAATTTTTTCCTGAATATGGCAGTATGCCTGTCGGCAGAAGCTGATCCTTTTGATATTCTTAAGGATGTTATGATGATTGAAAAAAGTCTGGGACGGACCAGGAAGGGTGCAGGATACAGCTCAAGGACGATTGATATCGATATACTTTTTATTGACGGGGTTATAATTGATCACCCCGACCTGGTTATCCCGCATCCCTTGATTGCTGAACGAATGTTTGTCCTTAAACCTCTTATGGATATTGCCCCCGGGTTTATTCATCCTCTGCTTAATATAAGTATATCTGATTTAACCTTAGAATGTAAAGATAACCTGGAGGTTGTGAGAATTAAACAGATCCCTGATCGTGGTCAGGGATGACAAACATTGGGATCAGAGAGTTCCGTTATCTGCAAAGCTGAAGTACCCGTTATCAGTTACGATTATATGATCGAGAAGAGAAATGTCAAAAAAAGCAGCGGCCTCTTTTATTTTGCCGGTGATCCTTATATCAGCTTCGCTTGGTTCTTTATTACCTGAGGGATGATTATGGCATATTACTATTGATGATGCAAGCAGTTCCAACCCTTTTTTCATAATGATCCGCACATCAGTAATAGTGCCGCTTATGCCTCCCTGGCTTATTCTGAGACGGCTGATTATGCGGTTTGAACGGTTAAGGTAAATAATCCAGAACTCCTCATGGCTCAGATCAGAAAGAAGCGGATGGAAAATAGTATAAACATCATTGCTTGACTTTATCTTCTGATCACTATTCAGTTCTGCTGACTTTCTTCTTCTTCCAAGTTCGAGCGCTGCCATGATATTCACCGCTTTTGCAGGTCCGACACCCTTGAGAGTGGTGAAATCGTGTATTCCGAGTTTCCCCAGTTTATTAAGATTATTGGATGCCAGGCCAAGTATATCCCGGGCAAGGTCGACAGCAGATTGCTCACTATTGCCTGAGCCAATCAATATCGCAATAAGTTCTGCATCACTGAGGCTGGCTATACCTTTATATTGCATTTTTTCCCTGGGCCTGTCTTCAAGAGCCCACTCTTTTATACTAAGTGACATACAGCTTAAGTTTTATTCCACACGCAAGTTAAGCAATTTCCGGCATAAAGAATAAAAAAAAGCTGCCTGATTCAGACAGCTTTATAATATTGTATGTATAAGCGATTTTATAAACTCTGAACGTGCTTTGACAACGATGACTTAAGGTTAGCTGCCTTATTCTTGTGAATTACGTTTGTTTTAGCGAGTTTGTCAAGCATTGACGCTATTTTGGGATAGAGTTCGTTTGCCTCCTTTTTTTCAGAAACTCCCCGCAGCTTTTTAACAGCGTGACGCATCGTTTTTGCATAATACCTGTTATGCTCTTTCCTCGCTTCAGTTTGCCTTATTCTTTTCTTTGCTGATAGATGATTAGCCATTTCTCGTGTTTTAATTCTTTTACTTTTTTGTAGTCCGTAGGGGAATCGAACCCCTGTTACCAGGATGAAAACCTGGCGTCCTAACCCCTAGACGAACGGACCATTAAAATTGCTTTAAAAAGCGGTTGCAAAGAAAGCACCTTTTTTTTAAAATGCCAAATCTTTGTGTACAATTTTCGGACAAAATAGATTCGTTCAAATTGGCCTGTTGTCAGAATGCGTAGCGAATTGATAACCCACCATATATTCCTCCCCAGCCTGAGTAACCCAGCAGATTTACACTTGGTAAAAGGTCAATAGAAAGATTGAGTGGTATCTCGTCAAAAGTATATTCAAGTCCTAATATAAAGTCGACTCCCAGTACTGTTGAAACATCCAGGTTGTCAATATACGGATTATCGTCCCAGAATCCGACATGAGCACCAAATCCCCAAAACCAGTTTAGTCCTGGGTATTCACCTGTCCAGTGTTCATTTTCGTAGAGGCCTGTAACAACAAATCCACCATGACTGGTTGCTAAAATACCTTCAACAGCATTCGACTGACTTAGGAAATGTTTTATTGTTACACCGTTTGCCGGGTATCCGCCACGCAGGCCGATTGCTGTTTTATAATCCTGAGCACCGGCTGTAATAGTGATAAATGTCAATATTGCAAGAGTAATAAGTGTTCGCTTCATAATTTGATTTTTAAGTGCTTTTTATAATGAGGGACAAAATTAATAATAAAAAGTTGCTCAGGCAAGAGACAATTTGATAAAAATATTTACAAAATCAATAAGCTGATTGCCATAACCGCCATACCAATGATCAGTCCGTAAATCGAAAGGTGGTGTTCGCCATATTCCCTGGCTGCAGGCAACAGTTCATCGAGAGAGATAAATACCATAATGCCTGCAACAGCAGCGAACAACACTCCAAATGTAGTGTCGTTCATAAAGGGCATCAGAATAGCATAACCAATAAGAGCCCCTATCGGTTCCGATAATCCGCTAAGAAAAGATAGCATAAAAGCTTTTTTTCTGTTCCCGGTAGCATAATAAACTGGTACCGAAATTGCTATACCCTCGGGAATATTATGTATTGCGATAGCTATGGCGATAGCCAGTCCCAGTTCAGGGTCATTTAGTGCCGCGGTAAAGGTGGCTAATCCCTCAGGAAAATTATGGATCCCTATTGCAAGGGCAGTAAACATGCCCATTCTCATTAGTTTTGTTTTAGAGTCTTTTTTTTCCATATCCTCAATTCTTTTTACCTCATGAGGGTTTTCTCCGGATGGAATTAACTTGTCGATAAGTGCAATAAACAGAATGCCGGCAAAAAAGGAGATTGCCGTAAGCCACGATCCCTGTTTATCGCCTAAAACAGCCGAAAGAGATACATTGGCTTTCGTTAAGATCTCTACAAATGAAACGTAGATCATAACACCGGCAGAGAAACCAAGACTGACGGATAAAAATTTAGTATTGGTCTTTTTTGTAAAGAATGCCAGTGCACTGCCGATACCGGTCGCCAGACCGGCAAAAAGTGTGAGAAGAAATGCATTTAAAACTACTGTAAATTCCATAGCTGAATCGATCAGGAATGTGCTAATTTAATACAACATTAGTTATTGAACAAGCAAGCCGGCAAGTTGGTTTATATCGGTGCCATTAAAATCGCCTGAACTCATGAGCAGAAAGATGTTTTTACCGCTGGTCCATCTTTTTAATTCTCTGGTAATAGCTTCAGAATCATCCAGTACGATTAGATTGGCTTTCCCAAACGCTTTTCTGACCATATCTTTATTGAGGGTCTGAAGGTTTTTTAATTTTATGGCATGAGGATTAAAATAGATATATGCTGCATCGGCCTTTTCGAGAGTATCTTTGTATTGATCCAGAAATATTTCGCTCAGGCTGCTGAAAGTATGAAGCTCGTAGCATACTATCAGTTTATGGGAAGGATATCTGGCCGAAACGGCATCAACTGTTGCTTTTACTTTTGAAGGAGCATGTGCAAAATCAAGGTAGATAGCGGATGTTTCATTTTCCCTGATCAATTGCAACCGCCTGGCCGATCCCTTAAAATTTTTAATGGCATTGTAAAAGTTCCCCTCGCTTATCCCTGCTGCCAGAACAGCCTCCTTTGCGGCACTGATATTTTGCATGTTGTGTTCCCCGAAAATATACAGAGGGTATGCCTCTGTGTCAGTAACAGCGATAAATCCATCAGATTCGGGTTTATACCTGTGGGTGGAATATGGAATTTTTACTATATCAGGTCTTGCTTTTTCAGCGATTTTTGATACTTCCGGATCATCTCTATAATAGATAAGTGTTCCCCCTTCGGTGATCTTCTCAGTGAATATCCTGAACTGGTTAACATACTCATCATAATCGGGAAAGACATTTATATGATCCCAGGCTATACCGCTGATAATTGCTATACCGGGATTGTAAAGATGGAACTTTGGTCTTCTGTCGAGTGTAGATGTGAGGTATTCATCCCCTTCAAAAACCGCAATTTCAGAAGATCCGGAGAGTGATACCATAGTTTCAAACCCGTCAATCGACGATCCTACCATATAGTCGAACTCTATATTGCATGTTTTGAACACATGCATTATCATCGATGTAATGGTTGTTTTGCCATGACTTCCGCCCACAACAATTCTTGTTTTATCTTTTGTCTGCTCGTAAAGGAATTCAGGGAAAGATTTAATAACAAGACCCAGCTCTTTTGCCTTTCTTAACTCGGGGTTATTCTCACGAGCGTGCATACCCAGGATAATAAAATCTATCTCACCAGATATTCTTGAAGCATCCCATCCCATCTTTTCGGGAAGTAGTCCGTATTTTAAAAGATTAGCCCTGGCCGGATCAAAGATCTCATCGTCTGACCCGGATACCTGGTATCCTTTTTTATGCAGTGCAATTGCGAGGTTATGCATTACCGCACCTCCGATGGCAATAAAGTGGATCCTCATAGAATTAGTTTCAAGCAAAATTACAATTTTTTCAATTTAACAAATCAACAATTTAACAAATTAACGAATCAACAATTAAACAAACATGTTTAAAGTCTGTTTATGTTATATTTGTCGAAATTGATATTCATTATTATGAAAGTAATACCCGTACATATCTCAAATTTTATGGTTGACGGCGGTGCGATGTTTGGCGTGGTACCAAAATTATTATGGAGCAAGAGATACCCTGCTGATGAAAACAATCTTATTAATCTTTCTTTGCGCTCCCTGATAGTTGATAACGGTGAACAGGTGATACTGATTGATAACGGATGGGGAGACAAACAGAGCGATAAATTTTTCAGGCATGTTTATCTCAATGGCGGAGATGGTCTTGAAGGCGGAATTAAGAAGGCAGGCTATAGCCCTGAAGATATTACCGATGTGGTTCTTACACATCTGCATGCCGATCATTGTGGCGGTGGGATAATAAGAAATAACGATAAAACAGGCTTTGAGCTTACTTTCCCCAATGCCACTTATTGGGTGTCAAAAACACAGTGGGAGTGGGCAATCATTCCCAACTTGCGCGAAGCTGATGCGTTCCTTGAGGAAAATCTTTTACCAATGATGGATAGCGGGCATCTTAAATTTGTTGATCAGGAGGGTGAACTGTTCAAAAGTTTTTCGGTGCGGATTGTAAACGGACACACCCCCGGTCAGATCATTCCTGTTATTGATTATAAGGGTACAAAGCTGATATATACTGCCGATCTGATCCCTACTATTGCACACCTGCCTCTTATCTGGAATATGAGTTATGACCTTGACCAGATTGCAACCATTAAAGAGAAAAGGGAGATACTGGAAGAATCATTAAAGAATGATTATATTCTTTTCTTTGAACACGATCTGTATAATGAATGCTGTACACTTAAAGAAACACCCAAAGGTGTCAGGGAGGATAGGCTGATGAGATTCAGCGAGATAGTTTAAGAGAGAGGCGAAAGGCGTAGGGCGTAAGGCATAAGGGAAGAAGGGAGAAGGGAGTGAAAAAAAGGGAAATAGGCGATAGGCTGTAGGCAGAGGGCTGAAGGAAGAAAAGAAGGAAGGAGGGTGAGAGTGGGAGAAAAGAAGAAGAATGGGAGAAACGGGGAGTGGGAGAGTGGGAGAAACATTTGACATTTGCAATGCAGCGACTATGACAAATATAATAAATTAATCTCTTTCCCCCCTTCCTCCACTCTCCCACTCTTACTTTCACTCTTGCCTTCCCCCACTCTCACCTTCCCTCCAGATCTGATATATTAAAGATCTCATACCGGCTGAGGTTCTTCCAGTGAAGAATAGCTCTCTGTCTTACAAGTTCCCAGTATATATCGCTATCCAACCCGTGAACAATATTCAACTCTTTTAACTCTTCATTTATCTTGTTTGCAACCTCTTCATTTAACTTGATCCTGATTGTAACTCCATTATAGGTGAAATCGGTCCGGGTACTCAATTCTTCACTGGTTACATTTAGCAGGCCATGTCCTGTTGTTGCCCCTGTGCTAACCTGCAAGCCGTCGTTCATACAACTTAGCGGTGGTGCAGATCCGGCAAAAGAGGTCACTTCCATCACATCAACTCCTACATGAAAATATTCACGGGCCAGGATGCCCATCTTAACACCAATTATTGAATAGATTCCCAGGTGTCTGTGCATCTCATTCGTTAGTACGCCACATTCCCACTCATCCCTACCGTGGTTACTGATTATGTCATTTATAAATGGCTGAAGATCTGGCTGGTAAAATGAGGTATCGGTTGGGATTAATTTAAAAACCTGGTTGCGTGAGACTGTCTCACTGCTTATGATCTTAACGAAGTGATTCTTCAGTTCTTCAGAATCTCCGGGTTTGAAAAACTGATGCCCTTTTACATTCTCAGCGAGAAACAGGTCAGGATAGTGGAGATAAATTGCAGTCATCTCATCTGCTGCCTGCCAGGCAAAATCATGACTGTCAATCCCGGGACTGTTTTTCATTACACTGCAAATTTTTTCGGTATAACCCGATTTTATCTTATTAAGATCGTTGATAAAACTCTCACTGTAAAAAGTTCTGTCTCCAGGGTAACCTATTGTTTTGACAGGGATATCGCCTTTTAATATCTTATTTGCTGACCTTCTGTCGATATTGTAGTTAAATCCGCTTAACCGGCTCAGACTGTTATTACTCCATATTATTTCAGCCACATGTTCACTGGTAAACAGGCCCGAGCCGATCAACTCAGATATTGAATTTAAAGATGCAAGTGCTATGAAGCTTATTCCGGATGTTCCGTTTTGTACAATATTCCTGCACAGTTTATTAAAACCGTTTGTTTCGGGGACTCTGATATTACTCTCATCACCCCATATAACAGAAGAAGGAAATTCCAGATCTAACCCCCTTAAATTGTAATTAATTGTAACAGGGATTCCTTCGTGATGGTAACTGTTTAACATGCTCTTCATCTTTTTATAGCCATCATAGGGTGAGAGAGCTCCTGCCGAAACAATTATTCCAAGTATATTAACATCAGGTGAAGCAAGTAAAACAGTTATAGCTCTCATATCATCAAGTCCACAGTCGGTATCAATGATAACATTGTGCGCCGGTTTCCATGGATGACCACTGCTTACCAGGAACGAAAGTAATAATACTATTATCAGGATTTGCTTTTTCATAATTTTAGAAAAAATAGTTTATCATATAAAATTAATGAATTATCTTCTACTTAGGAAAAAGTTTTTTTCCTATATTAAACGCTTCTTTTAGAGGGGGATTGATTAATGAAGAAATTCTTTTTAATTTTTATTCCGGGTGTTATTGTCGGATTTATTCTGTTATTGCTTGGAGGAAAGGCCGTTAGGGCTACATCAGACAATGAATATTGTGCTTCTTGCCATATCCACCCGCAGGCAACTACGTCATGGAAGCAGTCGGTTCATTATATTACCCCGTCGGGAACCAGGGTTGATTGTATTGAGTGTCATCTTCCTCCAAAGGGTGAAGGACACCTTGTAGCTAAAGCCCGGACAGGCATTCATGATGTGTGGAGCAAGTGGACAAAGGATCCGGACTCATTTGACTGGGAAGCTATGTCACGCCTTGAGGTAGCGAGGGACTATGTTCCCGAGAGTACCTGCCTGTATTGCCATGAGACAATTTTCACACCCGAACTGAGCAGGGAAGGAGAGGAGGCTCACCTGTACTACGATCAGAATAGTGAGACCAAAGATCTGCACTGCATTAATTGCCACCTTAATGCCGGTCATTATATTGAAGGTTATACCCATGGAGGAAATGAAACATTTGGATTAACTGGCAGCACTCCTGAATTGATATTCACAGAACCTGCTGAAGTGAATTCATTCGATTCATTTAATGAAAAAATACCCGGGTCGCCGGTATCATTTAATATGATAGCAATACCGGGTGGAAAATTCAGAATTGGTAGTCCTGAAGATGAACCTTTCAGAGATCCTGATGAGGGTCCTTCAAGAGAGATAAATATCAGCAGGTTTTTTATGGCTGAGGTGGAGGTTACATGGGATGCCTATCTTGCATTTTATTCCCAAACTGCTGCTGAGGGACGAACAACTGATACTGAAGGGGTTCGTACAGGTGCAGAGGGTGTTGATGCAATTACCGGAGCGACTCCTCCGTATGGACAGCCAGATCAGAACTGGGGTCTTGGGGAGAGACCGGTAATCTCCATAACACATCATGCTGCGGAGACTTATTGCAGGTGGCTTAGCCAGGTTACAGAAAAAAGCTACAGGCTGCCAACAGAGGCAGAATGGGAGTATGCTGCCAGGGCAGGGAGTGATGATCCCTATTTCTTTGGAGGGGATCCCGGAAATTATGAGAGAAGGGGGATGGCTGCCAGGCTGAGAAAGAACGACACTACAGTCATTAACAGTTTTGTAATTTACCGGGAGAATAGTTCAGCAAGAACCCAGACCCCTGATAAGGTAAAAGCCAACTCGTTCGGACTTAAAAATACGTTGGGAAATGTGGCTGAATTTTGTTCCGACTGGTATATGGCAGATACCTATTCGTTATGGACGGATGGAGAGACAGATCCTGTTGGCCCTGATAGCGGAACCGAATATGTTATACGGGGAGGGTCATTCCGGAACAGTGCCGGGAACATCAGGGTAGCTGATCGCAACCATACCAGAAAAGATGACTGGTTAAGGACCGACCCACAGATGCCAAAAAGTATCTGGTGGTATTCAGATTGTTTCCATGTCGGACTCAGAGTCGTTTGTGAGTTTGATAAGGGTACGGGTAATTATGATAATTAAAGACTATATTTATTGTTAAATAAAATACCAATCTTAATTATGAAAAAGAATATATCACGCCGTAATTTTCTTGGCAAAGCAGCAGTGGCAGGAGCTGCCGGAGCGGTTCTTCCTTCAGTGATGAACTCATGTGCTCCACGGGATAAGATGAAAGATGTTATTGTACCTCAGTTTCTTGATCAGGCACCTGACGGGCCGGAACTAAAAGCCGGACTGATAGGTTGCGGGGGTCGTGGAACAGGCGCTGCTCTTAATTTTCTTGATGCAGGTCCAAACCTTAAGATTACAGCACTTGGTGATGTGCTTGAAGACAGGCTCGTATCATGCAGAAAGCGGATTGCGAATGACCGGAACAATGAAGTTGCAGATGAGAACTGCTTTGTTGGCTTCAATGCATTTCAAAAGGTTATCGATTCAGGTGTTGATATAATTATTCTTGCAACACCTCCTTTTTTCAGGCCCGAACATTTTTCGGCTGCGGTGAGTGCACGTAAACATGTTTTTATGGAAAAACCGGTTGCAGTTGACCCTGTTGGAGCACGGTTTATTATGGCAACAGCTAAGAAAGCAGACAGTATCGGCCTTTCTGTAGCGACAGGTACACAACGTCGCCACCAGAGAGATTATGCCAATAACTATGCGCAGGTCGCTGCCGGTGCAATAGGTGATATTGTTAGTGCAAACTGTTACTGGAATAGTGGGAAATTATGGCACAGGAATCCTAATGCCAGTTGGAGTGAGATGGAGTATATGATACGTAACTGGGTGAACTGGACATGGTTGTCGGGTGACCATATTGTTGAGCAGCACTTACACAATATTGATGTAGTAAACTGGTTTACCGGGTCTCATCCGGTTAAGGCTGTTGGTTTCGGATCAAGACAGAGACGTGTGACAGGCGATCAGTTTGATAATTTTAGTGTTGACTTTGAATTCGAAAGCGGGATCCATGTACACAGTATGTGCCGCCAGATAAATGGGTGTGAAAGGAATGTTTCGGAGAGGGTGCAGGGTACAAAAGGGGCATCAAACTGTAAAAACAGTATTGTTGATCTTGAAGGTAGTGAGATTTGGAAATATAAGTATCCGCTCAACGATGAGGGAGAGGAGACTGAGGATGTAAAAGTGAGTCCCTATGTGCAGGAGCACATCGATCTGATAACAGCCATTCGTACAGGAAATCAGTTTAACGAGGCTGAAAATACTGCTATATCGACAATGGTTGGTATTATGGGACGAATCTCGGCATATACCGGTAAGTTAGTGACCTGGGAAGAGATGATGAACTCTGATCTGAAACTGGGACCAAAGGTGTTTGAGTTCGGACCGGTTGATGTACCTAAAGATGTGCCAATAACAGGGGATGCATACGTTCCCAAAGCATAACATACTTCTGAATCTAAATTCAAAAAAAATGAATAATTCATTTACCAACAGAAGAGGTTTTATTAAGCGAAGTATTGGTGCAGGAGCTGCTATGCTGGCAGGTCCCGCACTTTTATCTGCCCCTGGTGTATTGTCAGGGAGGAGTAGTGTCAGCGATGCAACAGAACCCTTCAAACTAAAATACGCTCCTTCACTTAGTATGTTTCGTGAGCATGCAGGTAAGGACCCTATTGATAATATTAAATTCTGTCATGATATGGGATTCAGGGCTGTTTTTGATAACGGACTGATGGGGAAACCTGAGGATTTGCAGGTTAAGGTCATGGATGAGTTACGTAAATATGGGATGGATTTTGGTCCGTTTGTTCTGTATGCCGATTTTAAGACCACCTCATTTGTTCTTGACAAACCTGAGGTGAGAGAGATGCTTGAAAAGAAGATGAGGGAAGGTGTAGAGGTAGCTAAACGGACAGGTGCAAAACACGCGCTGGTTGTTCCGGGAAGATATGATGAGCGGCTTCATCGTGATTACCAGACTGCCAACGTAATTGAGAACCTGAGATACTGTTGTGACATAGTTGAAAAAGAAGGGCTTACTATAGTCCTGGAACCACTGAATACTATCACGAATCATCCGGGTCTGTTCCTTACCGGAATACCACAGGCATACCAGATATGCAGGGCTGTAAACCGCCCATCGTGTAAGATAGTTGATGATATGTACCATCAGCAGATAACAGAGGGGAATATTATCCCAAATATTATTGCAGCCTGGGATGAGATTGCAGCCTTTCATATCGGTGACAACCCCGGAAGGAAAGAGCCAACCACAGGTGAGATAAATTATCTTAATATTTTCAAATTTATCTATGAACGTGAATTTGATGGTGTACTGTGCATGGAACATGGCAGAAGCCTGCCCGGTAAGGAGGGCGAAGCAAGGGTGATCCAGGCGTACAGGGAGGTTGATAATTTCTGATAATAAATGCTAACAGGGCTGCCGGCTTCAACAATTATTATGTAAAAGTGGGTTTAATTAGCTTCACTGAACTCATTTTTGAGCAGATTGATATTCGTCAGGTGCTTTCTTCAAATGCTGTTTATTGTATTCTGCAGGAAAGGAAGGGACTTATCTGGTTCGGTACCGACGGGGGTGGCTTGAACCTTTTCAGCTAATACCTAAAAATGTAAAATATAAATAATAAATATGAAAAAGATATTATTTGTTATCATGGCCCTGATTTCAGGTTTAGTACAGTGCCAGACCGGATCAGTTCTGATTGAAGCAGAGAGTTTTCAAAACAAAGGTGGATGGGTAGTTGACCAACAGTTTATGGATGTGATGGGATCGCCCTACCTGATGGCACATGGATTAGGGATTCCGGTGGAAGATGCTACTACAACCGTATCTTTCCCTGAAACCGGGAAATATTTCCTGTTTGTACGTACACGTAACTGGGTAGCCAGATGGTCAGAAAATGAGGCTCCCGGGAAGTTCCAGGTACTACTGGATGAGAAGCCCGTTGATAAAATATTTGGTACAGGCCCTGAACACTGGGGTTGGGTGAAAGGTGGGGAAATAGAGGTTACACGGAAATCCCATAAGATTGCACTGAAAGATCTTACTGGCTTTAATGGCCGTTGCGATGCCTTGTTATTTACAAACGACCCTGATTTTGTGCCGGTAAATGATATAGAAAACCTTTCTGAATTCAGGAGGGAGCGGTTAGGGTTACCGAAAGAGCCTGAAAGTGCCGGTAATTTCGACTTTGTAGTCGTTGGTGGCGGTATGGCCGGCACATGTGCAGCTATTTCAGCAGCCCGCACAGGAGTGAAAGTTGCGTTAATCCAAAACCGCCCGGTTTTAGGGGGCAACAACAGCTCGGAAGTTCGTGTCCACCTGGGAGCGAGGATTAACCTGCAACCATATACGGCACTTGGTAATCTGGTAAATGAGATTGGTCCGTCACGAAGGGGAAACGCCGAACCTGCAGAAAACTATGAAGATGACAAAAAGTTAAAAACTGTTTTAAATGAAAAAAACATATCCCTTTTCCTGAATTACCATGCAAACAAAGTAGAGGTTGAAAATGGGGAAATAAAAAGTGTCGTAGCTCAAAATATCGAATCAGGGAAAAAACTTGTTTTCTACGCACCATTATTTGCCGATTGCACCGGCGATGCAACTATTGGTGCATTGGCAGGTGCTGAGTATATGTCAGGCCGTGAAGGCCACAATATATTCGGTGAAGCTACAGCTCCCGAAAAGGCTGATAATTTAACCATGGGTGCATCGGTTCAATGGTTCTCAGAGAAAAGTGAGAGTATTTCAAAATTCCCCGATATACAGTGGGGCATCCCCTGGGACAGTACAAAAGCAGAGGCTATAACCCGTGGCAACTGGAACTGGGAAACCGGAATGGGCCTTGATATGATGAAAGATTTCGAGCAAATACGGGATTATGGGATGCTGGTTGTTTTCTCAAACTGGTCGTATGTTAAGAACCACTCGAAAGCTAAAGTCAATTTTGAAAATGACCAGCTGAAGTGGGTTGCATACGTTGCAGGGAAACGGGAGTCACGTCGCCTGGTTGGCGATTATGTATTGATCGAACAGGATCTGATTGAGCGTAAAGTTTACCCCGATGGCACGGCATCAGCCTCATGGACTATCGACTTACATTATCCGGATCCAAAAAACACGGAGTTATTCCCCGGAGAAGAGTTTAAATCTATTTCTACGAATACGAAGATTTACCCATACCCAATCCCATTCAGATGCTTGTATTCAAAAAATATAACCAACCTGATGATGGCTGGCCGTAATATAAGTGTATCACACATTGCACTTGGCACAACACGGTTAATGCGTACAACTGGTATGATGGGGGAAGTCCTGGGTATGGCAGCCTCAATTTGCAAAAATGAAAATGCCACACCAAGGGGAATTTATGAAAACCATTTTGCCAAATTGGAAAAGTTAATGGAAGTTGGTGTGGGAAATCCTGATTTACCCAAAATACAGAATTACAACCTTGGTGGAACATTATTGGATAAGCATTAATAATAAAGACAGGCTGGACAAAAAGAAAATAATCGAATAAAAAATGCTTTTATGATAACATTCATTCTTTCCATTATATTTCTAATAATAAGCTACTTTGTTTATGGGCGTATCGTTGAGCGCAAGTTCGGGGCTGACCCCGGGAGGTTAACACCTGCTTACAGGAAAACTGACGGTGTGGACTTTGTACCATTGAAACCGGGAAAGATCTTCCTGATCCAGTTTTTAAACATTGCAGGTCTGGGCCCCATTTTTGGCGCGATTGCAGGGGCAATGTGGGGACCTGTTGCATTTATCTGGATTGTTGGCGGGTCTGTTTTTATGGGAGCAGTTCATGATTATTTCTCAGGGATGCTTTCTGTCAGACATGACGGAGCAAGTATTCCTGAGGTTGTAGGGAATTACCTTGGGAAGCCGGTGCAGTATTTTATGCGATTTTTTGCTGTTGTATTACTCATTCTGGTTGGAGTGGTCTTTGTTAAAGGCCCGGCCAGTATCTTAAAAGAACTTACAGGATTCAATGTTTCTATATTAGTTGCTGTAATTTTTATCTATTATCTGCTTGCTACCATGATTCCTATTGATAAGCTCATAGGGAAAATATATCCTGTTTTTGGTTTATCATTGTTAATTATGGCCGTTGGAATTATTGTTGCATTGGTTTTTGGTGATTTTAAAATTCCCGAATTAGTTCCTGAAAACATCAGAAATATGCATGATAATCCGGGTAAGTTCCCAATATTTCCGATGCTTTTTATAACAATTGCCTGTGGAGCAATTTCCGGGTTTCATTCAACTCAATCACCATTAATGGCTCGTTGTTTACCAAATGAGAAAGATGGTAAAATGATTTTTTATGGTGCGATGATTACTGAAGGAATTGTCGCTTTAATTTGGGCGGCAGTTGCCATGTCATTTTTTGGAGGCATAAGGGAGTTAGGAGAAGTAATGTCGGAAGAGGGTCATAATGCAGCCTGGGTGGTTAATGAAATTTGTAACAGTCTGTTAGGGAAAATTGGTGGTATTCTGGCAATAGTTGGAGTTGTTGCAGCTCCAATTACATCGGGAGATACAGCTTTTCGCAGTGCTCGCCTTACTATTGCCGACTCATTCAAACTAAAACAAAACAATTTAACCAAAAGACTTCTTGTCACAATACCCATATTCGCAATCGGACTGTTGTTAACACAGATAGACTTTGGAGTTATATGGCGTTATTTTGGATGGGCAAACCAAACTCTGGCAACAATTGTTTTATGGGCAGCAGCGGTTTATATGCTCAAAACAGGGGGCAAATTCTGGTTTGTACTCATACCTGCTACTTTTATGACCGCAGTAACTACAACTTATATTTTAGTGGCACCGGAAGGATTTCAGCTTCCTTATGTTTTTTCATATATCTCAGGAACTTCTATTGCTTTGGTGTTGATGGGCTGGTTCCTGTTCAAAAATTTTAAAATGAATATTTCATCATGAAAAAAATAAAATGGATTTTTTTAATAATTTGTATCGTTGGTATGTTTTCAGAATGTGACCAAATACCAGAAGAGGGCATTTCGATATACAATGAAGGTTCAAATGTATTTATTGAAAATCACCTCGTCAGGGTAAGTTTTGACACTAATAGGGGTATTTATACCGCTTTTGATAAACAGGATAACATAGTATGTATCAGTAATGCTTTGTTTAGTGTAAACAACAGTGTTTCAACTGATAACATTGTTTTTCAATGGGAGCAATCTGATGTGAATAATGAATTAGGAATTGGTAAAAAGCTGATTCTAAAAGGAGAAAAGGAAAGCCAGCCTTCTCTGCTATTTGAAATAGCATTGTATGAAGATAAAACCTTTATCGAGTTAAATGTGGGTATTGAAAACAGTACGGGGAAAGATATTCGCATTATGGACTTTTATCCTTTAAAGGGGATAGCATTTGAAAATTTCACTTTTAACGAATATAAAACACTGGATGGTGAATGCAATACTGATTTAACTCAAGTGAAAAGTGCCGATACTCTATATTCAAGAAACAACCTGTTAGCCACATTCGGAAAGAAAGGAGAAAGAAAACGTTCACTTGTAATAGGAGGTCTTTCTTATAACGAGTTCCAGAAATATGCTACAGTAATAAAACATAAAGATTACCTTGAAGTAGAATTGAAAGGTGACGATCCTACCGGTAAATTAGTTGATACCAATTCAAAATATCTGTTAAAAGACAAATTTTACATTGATTTTATGACCGATAACCGGTTTGAGGCATTGGAAAAGTATGGTTTTGCATTAAGGGATGCCAATAATACAGAGATTACAGGCGTAGATTATCCTATTCTGAATTTCTGGTATGCATTTCATGAGAAATATGGTGGTGATGAATTTAGAAACAATAGTGCGGGCGTAGTAAAAGAGATGGAAGAAATAGTTAAATCAGGATTCTTAAAATATTCACCTGTTGCTGTCAGGTTGGAGCCTGACGATTACACTATACCAAATAATCAGCAAGGATGGTGGGATGATAAACATTGGCAAATGTATGAAGGAGGGCAGCTTATTAAGCCCTATGAAACGATAGAGAAATGGGGTAAAAAAATCCAGGAATTGGGTGGTATCCCTTTTATATACTTTCAAACAGGAAGACGTTCGAACGATTATTGTGTCGAAAATCCTGACCATTGTCTTTTTAATACTCCTTACCAGTTAAGGTCTCAGGGGAGTATTGGCTTTTGGAGCAGAGAAGATGATACTTCTGATCGCTATTGGGCATACGACTTTACAGATCCTGGTTTTATCCGGCACATGAAAGAGGTATACCAAAATTTGAAAGATGGTGGTGTCAGAGGTGTAAAATTCGATTATCCTGCAACAGGATGGTCATATGACGGCGGATTTGAGGATAAATATGCTACCACAACATCTGCATATAGAAATATTTTTAAGCTGGCTTACGAAGGGCTTGGTGAAAATCGTGATGTTCATGAAAGAATTCCTCCTTATGGTGATATAGCACTGGGAGTAATAACAACACAAAGAACAGAAGGAGATAACGACAGGGTTTACCCGGCAAGGCTTTCAAAAACAGGAATGCGATGGTATAAAAACCGTGTAGTGATTAATTACGATCACGACCCGATTAACCCTTTCCA
>JAUVKT010000090.1 GCA_030596125.1 Bacteroidales bacterium
CTCAAGTTTTTTAATAATTTACTATCTTTGATCAAAATATTAATTACCTGGTAATGGATAAAAAAGACGACTTTACAAAATTTGCCACCGGCAAAATGGGGATCAACAGCATGACCCTGCAGCAATACAGTTCAGTACATAATAACTATATTTCACCCACTATCATCGAAGAACGGCAACTCAATGTAGCCTCAATGGATGTCTTCTCCAGACTGATGATGGACCGGATCATATTCCTCGGTCTCCCAATTGATGATTATGTAGCAAATATTATACAGGCACAGTTATTATACCTCGATTCGGCAGACCCTGGTAAAGATATCCAGATATATTTCAATACACCGGGAGGCTCTGTTCATGCCGGACTTGGAATATATGATACTATGCAATATATATCAGCTGATATTGCCACAATATGTACCGGTATGGCAGCTTCAATGGGAGCTGTACTACTAACTGCCGGAGCCCCGGGGAAACGGTCTGCTCTCAAACACTCCCGTATAATGATACACCAGCCTATGGGAGGTGCACAGGGACCAGCCTCAGATATTGAGATCACTGCCCGCGAAATTCTAAAACTGAGAAAGGAACTTTATGAGATCATAGCCGATCATTCGGGGAAACCATATAAAAGGGTTGAAAAAGACTCAGACCGTGATTACTGGATGACAGCAACAGAGGCTAAAGAATATGGTATGATAGATGAAGTTCTTTCCAGGACAAAATAGATCTGATCATGGATAAATGCTCATTCTGCGGAAGATCAAAAAAAGAGTCCAACCTGCTAATAGCAGGCCTTGAGGGACATATATGTGACCACTGTATTGAACAGGCTCACGGGATTGTTCTTGAAGAACTGGGTACTAAATCAGATTTCAGCATTGAGAGTATTACTCTCATGAAACCCGTTGAGATAAAGAAATTTCTTGATCAATATGTGATAGGCCAGGAAGAGGCTAAAAAATACCTGTCGGTTGCTGTTTATAACCACTATAAAAGGTTGCTTCAGAAAACGAAAGAGGATGATGTTGAGATCGAAAAATCAAATATTGTACTGGTAGGCGAAACCGGTACAGGTAAAACACTCCTGGCACGCACTATAGCAAAAATGTTACATGTTCCCTTTACTATTGTAGATGCAACTGTACTTACCGAAGCGGGTTATGTGGGTGAGGATATCGAAAGTCTCCTTACACGTCTGTTGCAAAATGCAGATTATGATGTCAAGGCCGCTGAGAAAGGAATAGTATTTATTGATGAACTCGATAAGATAGCCCGTAAAGGAGATAACCCCTCCATTACCAGGGATGTGTCAGGCGAAGGAGTGCAACAGGGACTGTTAAAATTACTCGAAGGATCGATTGTTAATGTTCCGCCCCAGGGTGGCAGAAAACACCCGGAGCAGAAGATGATTGCAGTCGATACCAGTAACATCCTCTTTATATGCGGAGGTGCATTCGATGGTATTGAAAAGAAGATCGCCAACAGGCTTAACACCCAGGTTGTAGGTTACAGCGCTACAGTTAAAAGGGAGAGTTTCGATAAAGACAACCTGTTGCAATATATTGCTCCACAGGATCTTAAGTCGTTTGGGCTGATTCCGGAAATAATAGGTCGTTTGCCGATACTTACCTATCTCGATCCTCTTGACCGCAAAGTACTCAGACAGATCCTCACCGAACCTAAAAATGCCATCACGAAACAGTATATCAAGCTCTTCAAGATGGATGATATTGAACTTACATTCGCAAATGAAGCCCTCGAATATATTGTGGATAAAGCTATTGAATTCAAGCTCGGAGCACGGGGTCTGAGATCGATATGCGAAGCCATCATGATGGACGATATGTTTAACCTCCCAGGTCAGAACAGGAAAAAGCTGCGAATCACCACTAATTATGCAACTACTAAACTTGAAAAAGTAAACCTTAAAGTACTTAAAGCATCATAATAAGCTGAGTAGCCTGCCAGAGTGCAAGGGCTTAACTTTTCTCCATTTTAATCATCGCCTTCAAAACACCATCCCTGTAGTCCCTTACCAGGTCAAAGGCCTGCTTTGAATTTTCAAATGTAAAAGTGTGGGTAATTAATAGACTGCTATCGACTATTCCTGAACTGATCAGATCAATGGCTGCCTGCATACAATCATTTTGTCTTCGTACATGAATGATCGACAACTCCTTGCGCCTGGCCATATCAGCAACGAACGACCACCTGTCAAACTGTGGAATACCCACCACCATCAGTTTACCCCCGGGTCTGAGCAGCTCCACTGCCTGATCGAGGGCTTCCTGCTTACCACAGCACTCATATACAATATCCAGTAACAGTGGTTCGCACGTTTTGATCTCCTCAACGGCACTACATATATCAACATTACAAACACTATCCGCTCCCAGCTTTGTTGCAATATCAAGACGGCTGTTTATCTTATCAGTAACATGGATCCTTCCTGCCCCCATAGATAATGATGAGATCAGCACACTATCTCCTATCGGACCGGCACCTAAAATGGCTATATTGTCTCCTTTACTGATCTGTGACAGTTTAGCTGCATAGTATCCTATTGACAGGGGTTCAGCAAGCGCAGCTTCCGAAAAACTCATCTCTTCAGGTATATGAAAGCAGCTGCCCGAGGGCATTATTATCATTTCAGAAAGCGAACCTTCGGCCTGACCGGGACATCCCAGGAATTTAAGATGCCTGCAAGTATGCTCTCTGCCCCCTTTGCACTGATCGCACCGGTAGCATGGCATAGCAGGATCAACAGCAACCCTGTCTCCCGGTTTGAAATTAATTACCCCTTCACCTGTTTCAAGGACCGTACCTGCAAACTCGTGCCCCACGGTAAAAGGATACTCAACTACCTGGGTCCCTATTCTGCCGGTCGTGTAATAGTGAATATCAGACCCGCAAACACCAACAACATCTACTCTTAGCAGCAGCTCTCCTTTTGCCGGTTTTCCGGGATCAGGGACTTCCATCATTTCCATCGTGTTAATACCGGTAAGCATTACAGCTTTCATAGTCTTGCGGGTATTTAATAAGTAATAAAGTAAAAGTAAAAGTAATAATTAATAATGAAGATGCGTTGTATGCAACGGCTCCTGTATATTACTATTTTTTGTGTGTTGTGTTACAATATTGCAATAGTTTTTTCTAACTTTACCTTAGAATTAGCTGGGCAAAACAGGCTTATGCCGGATAAAAATGATTTGATTATGCAAAGGATAGTAATTGATATACCGGACAATAAAATAAGCTTCTTCATGGAACTGGTGAAGAACCTGGGTTTTAAGAAAGTAAGAAGACTTACTAACGAACAAAGGGAGTTCGTGGATGACCTGAAGCAGTCCTTAGGGCAGGTCGATGATCACCAAAAAGGTAAAATTAAGCTTCAATCAGCAAGGGATTTTGTAAATGAGCTTTAATGTAGTTGTCACCGACTCTTTTAAAAAGCATGCAAAGGGCATAACTAAAAAACATCCTTCCCTTAAATCTGATCTTAACAAGCTGATAGATTCGCTGGAGAAGACCCCCTCCCAGGGAGACCCTTTAGGTAAGGATTGTTATAAGATGCGTATAGCCATCAGCTCAAAAGGTAAAGGTAAATCCGGCGGTGCGCGGGTTATTACCTGTATTAAAGTAGCAAATAAAAACGCCTACCTGCTTACTATCTACGATAAATCAGAGAAAGAGACAATTGCAGACAAAGAACTCGATATACTGCTTAAACTCGCAGGGATTGGATAAAACAAAACCAGGCTCGATGGCCGGGTTTATTTTGGTAAAATAACATAGTATGTTTCAAGCCTATTAGTTCAAAAGAGTCAAATCGTGATTTCTCTTATCCTTTAATAATATGCCAACGTTAAACCCAACCAAAAATACTAATATTAGTAACATCCATACTGGATAATCCAAGCCAGTAAAAATTCCAAACACCAACATAACAGCCATGAAGCCAAATAATGAATATCTAACTATTGTTATAATTGAAAATGATTTAAATAACTTCTTCACTTCTTCATCCACTTATTAATTCTTGTAATAATTATTAGTAATATTATTATACTGCCTATTGGTATTACTACAAATTTCTTAATAGTCACAGAAACATAATTATCTATGATCAAGGTGATTATTAAGTAAATAACAACGATTAAATACAGCAAGTTGTCAGATAGCTTCATTCTAGTCTAGATTAATCTACTTATTTAGTATCGCCTTCCTCATTATGTGCTATTTCAAGTGTCTTTGAATTACCATACTCAAAACCATTGAAATAAAATCTATCAACAGGATTACCTCCGGATTCTATAGTTGATTGCCTTACCTTGCTCCCCATGGCATCATAATAGTAGGTTACAGTATTGCTTGCATCTATCTTGACTTCTGATGGTAAATTTAAGAAATTATAATTCATATTATTATCCGCAGATGTTAGTAAGGTACATTGCATGCAACGTCCCTTCGTAATGTCAAATTCAACCCACTCCGTGGTTGATTATCGCTGGTGCTATTGTAACCACGGTTGGAACCGTGGCTATTGAATTTTAACCACTCCGTGGTATTATACCATGAGAATAAGGATCAAAATACCCCGGTGTCGTAATTGTACCGTCAAAAAATCAAACCAAGTATAGGCTATTTCTATTTATTGACTGGCTTTTGAATTCCTGGATCAAAATACCCCGGAGGGGTCAGACTACATTAGCCACAGCAACGCCTGTGGATATTGACGCCAATAAACAATACAACCCCGGAGCGGGTTGAATTCTTTTTATTTCATAAGGTATTTTTCGTCAAATTCAACTCCATGCTTTCTGCAAATAGCCATCAATTCTTCTTTAAAAGAAGCCCTTTTGTGATGACCTTCCTGCTCATTAACATATTTAACCAATGCATCTTTGCTGGATGGGGAATATGTGAAAGCACCATATCCTACCTGCCAGCCCGGAAATCGTATAAAAGTTGATTTTTCACGTTTCATCATCTCATGAGATGCCTTTTTGATATCCTTAACCAGGAAAGAAAGTGCTATAGAAGGATGCAGGTGAAATACAATGTGAATATGGTTTCCGTAACCTCCAACTATATACGGATGGCATTTTTTATTTCTCAATATTCCAGCGATGTAATTATAGAGTTTATCCTGATTGGTTCCTGTCAGGAAAGATGTGTAATCTTTACTTCCAAAGACGACCTGGTAAAGAATCCGGGTATAAGTTGACATAATATTTTGTAGTTTGATACAGCAAGACAACTACAAGATACGAAAAAATTCAACCCACTCCGGGGTTGATTACTACTTGTGTCATTATAACCACGGTTGGTACCGTGGCTATTGAATTTTAACCACTCCGTGGTATTATACCATGATGATAAGAAACAAATTACCCCGGAGGGGTCAGACTATATTAGCCACAGCAACGCCTGTGAATATTAAGCGCCGATATACAATACAACCCCGAAGCGGGTTGAATTCATAATATTCCAGGTTTACTTTAGGATTAGCTGCTGAGGAACATTGAAGTTAATAAGTGTATATGGCTTAAAATAGAAGCCCTGATTTGCCGGGCTTTTGGTCATAATGTTATTATTAAAAATCAATTTTATGACAAAATTCTACTTAAATATAAGTACAAGTGCAATTAAGATAAATCCAATAACCCCTAAGATCAATCGGCCTTTCAGGCTGTCTTCTGAATCTCCAGGGAGATATATCATTCCTTTCTTGTTAAGAAATTTAGCAATTCTATTAAGGTTAAAAGCAGTTAGAAGACTTAGAACTATAAGTATAATGCCACAAAAGACATCAAAGTCAATAAAGCCTAATGAACAATAATTATTACTTGTCATCACTCGTTACCATTATAAGAGAAAAATAATCACAAGTTAAAGGATCATAGAACCTTGCCCCGTAGTCGTAACAGTCGATTATTCTTTCCTTTGTAATCATCATACCGTTACTGTAATACAAGCATCATTTTGATCAATTGAAGTATAATGGAAACGATTTATGATCTTTAGATATATTATGGTCAAAGAATCTATATCATTAATTTTTTCAACCATTGTTTTTGGATTTGAGGGTTACCAAGTTGGGTGTTCCATCTTTAGATTCTCCAATAACAATATCAAAATCAAGTTTACCTACACCAAGTGTGAAAGTATCTGGCTTTAGCCACCTTCTGAAAGTAACTATATCAGTTTCTTTGTGTAGTTTGAAGTATTCATGTACATCATTGAAATCAAGTTTAAATGAATAAGCTAACTTAACAGGACTGTCTTCAATATCAATAATGAGTTTTTCTATAAATATTGAATTGTATATTTCTGATGTGGTTGTTATTATTCTATATCGATATCCTGCGTTGCTATCATCTTCATCATCATAGTAAGTTGCCTCACCTAAATAAATTTCAGAGATTAATAAATAGTTAGGATCTTGTTCAATTACGTTAATCTCAAACTTTTGCCCTTTACAGGATATTGTTAATACAAAAAGTACGAAATATTGTGCTAATCGTATCCATTGAAAACCATTCTTTTTGTTCATCTGTGTAAGTTTAGTAGATGTAAATTATTCTCGCCCCTTTAGCCATCTAAACCAAGATTTCTTATCAGCTTCGTTACTTTCATTCTGTTCTTCCTTACTAAGCTTTGGATTATTAAGTTCCTTATTAGTTGGAATGTTCTTATCATCAACATCTAAATCCTTTTCCGAGTCTGATTCGGGCAATTGCAGGTGAATATGACCATCATCATAATCTTTCTTGGTGTAGCTAAATCCTAGATCTTTTGCAATTTCATCAATTAGGTCATTGTGTACTATACTACCCCCATCATTTGTGATTTCAAGATCTATTGCTCTGGCTCCCTCGGATATGAGATGCCTTGACTTCTTTGCTGATTTCTTTATTTCCTGGTCATTAGACAATGAATATATTTTCCCATCTTCTTTCTTGTACCTATCTCCTCCAGAGATAGTAATCTGAAAATCTTTATTCCCTAGTCTTGTTCTCCTAGCTATTTGATGGTTTAATACACGAATTTTGCGAATTACCTTTCTATTATTTATTACAATTTTATTAGGATTCACAATTTCATTACCATCCGGATCCAGAAATAGAATAGGATTATTTATTGCATAAGTATATGGTGAAAAATTAGAATATTTTTCAGCCTTTTTGTCAATCACGTGCCACCTCCCCAGTGCCGGATCGTACATTCTTGCCCCGTAATCATACTAATCAAAATCAAAGAACTTTCTATATGTATAAATAATTATCTTATTCGTTTTTCACACGAAATAATTTATTTGGTGAATCAATAGTGAAGCCAATTGAGTCTTGCATAAATACCATTTTGTAAGTCCTCTTTTTATGTCTATGACTTGACCCTGCAGTAAATTCGTCATCAAATTCACCCTTCATGGTTTTTATTACGATTGTGTCACCCTCAAAAGAATAATTACCAAATATCTTGTCCCCTGGTTCACAATAGAACAATATAAGTGAGTCTTTCCCTATAAACTCATAATAGTCAACACACCCGTCTGCAATATGTCTCTCCCATCTAGTATTCTCAATCGCCTCCTTACCCTGTCTATTATTAAGGACTTCGTCATCTGGCGAAATGACTTTCTCTGATTGATTATTTGAGTTTTGGTAATTACACCCAATTATTGTTAAAAGGAAAATTAACAAATACTTAATTTTCATAATTATTGGATTAATTTAACATTTAATATTGGTTTCAGTCTTGAATTTCCGGTTCCCACCACATTTGCAGTACCTAAATTACCTCCTTCAATCAGATTTGATCTTAAATAATAATTCCCTTTAAAACCTGCAGCACTTTTCATAAATATGAGGTACCTACCGTAACTCCCATTGCTATTCGGTCCAGTTTGACAACCTTCTGAAATATACCCTAGTTCTCCATCATTATCATAGGTTAAACTCTTTCTTCCATAATTACCTCTGTGGAAGTATATCCCATTCATTATATGGTCCTCAATAGGCTTCAAAGTTCCATCCTCATTATAATTTGCAGGGTTATTGGGATTGCCATCAATTGTTGGCAGACCTCCTCCTTCTCCTATCAGAATTGCAGGCCTCTCTTTAAATAATTTAAATTCGGCTGAATATAAACCTTCTGCAAGTGTTCCAAACAGATCCTTATCTCCTGGTATTGTGTTTCCTTTAATTGTTGCTGATGGACCTTTAGTGTTAGATTCTAAGTATAATTCAAATCTTGCGGCGTTTATATCTTCTTCCCCTTTTTCATTCCTAGCCCGAGTTTCCGGGTTATCTAAAAACAAGGGTGTAATATACTCATAAATAATAACATACGATCAACATTTCATTCCCCTAAATTGCAATGTAGTCGCTCATTTCAAAGAGATCGAATAGCTTCTCCTGGATCTCATCCATCTTGGTTAGCGTTCGGGTCTTCCGTTCCTTTTTGTTCCCTGGCCCTTTCTGCTTTGGATAGATATTGATTACCTGTTTGATACCCTTCAATGATTCATGCAGCCGGCCCAGTGACAGGTTTATGTTTTCTTCCCTGGTCTTCATGATCATCAGCGCCCTCATCAATAGCGTGATTGTACAATACAGGCCATGAACCTTGATTTTCTGGTCAGTCCAGTGGTTCAATGGCCACCAGCACCCCGTCTTACGGTCCTTTGTCTCTTTGAAGATATTCTCAATGATGTGTTGGCCGTGATAAGCCAGTATGATATCTTCTGTTTTCCAATCGTGATTATCCGTGACTAATATCTTCTTGCCCAGGAAGGTGTCGGTTAATCTTGCAAATGCCTCCCCATCCAGTGAATATTGTATTAGAGGATGGCCATTATTCTCCTGATAATCCATCTTGATCAGCTGTTTCATGTATTGCCGTTTCAATATCTCCTTTACATTTTTCTCGACAGATGCTTTTGTGGGTTTCTTGCCCCGGGTAATAAGTCCCTCCGCCCTGTCTGTCAACCGACGGCTTAGTTCTGAAAGTTTTCCCTGGCATCTTTCAAGATCATTATACAAGGTCTTGAGCTGATCATTGTACAGGTTCTGATTGAAGGTGATAATCACCGTCCTTTGTTTTCCGTAAACCTCCCTTTTCAAACGTAATGCCTTCAGACTCTCTAATTGCGGGTGTCCGGTTGATTCAAATCTCTCATCCATATTTGAGATGGATGCCAGTTCAGCATGATCATTCAGCTTTAATGACCCTACAAAGTGAAAGGATGATTGATCAATCTCACCAATCGCCTCCGGAGAATTATTCCCTTTATCAAACACAATGGTCATCGTTGATCCCGCTGTGATCTTATCTTTGAAAGCGGCCTGAAATCCTGGCAGGATCTCTTTGAACTTCGTTGCATCATGTATATTGCCCTGGTACACATCAAAATATAGTGGCAAATGATTCTCCTTTGAACAAAACAGTGCATAGTTCACTTGGCGTAAATTCGATCTGCCCTGCTTGTTCTTCCCTCGCTGAGGTATGCTACAGCGCTGATTGAACGTGCTGATGAATGTGTAGAAATTTGTTTCATCAAAGGCTACGCTCGAAAGATCGATATGAGCGGATGACAGCGCACTGTTTAATACTTCTAACCAGACCGGTGTAATCTTCTCTTCCGGGATCAGATTCATATGATCCCAGAAACGCTGGGAGCTTAGCTGCTCCTTCTTTATACCGGAGAAATGATTTAATAATACTGTGTTCTGAAACCATGACCACATGCTCCGCTTACTTACTGCTTCCAATCCGCGGTTTATGGTAGCGATTAACAAGTACTCTCCGATGCTGAGCCCTTGCTTCCTTTTAGGGAGCATACGGTCAATCTTTTCAACCAGTTGGATCTCTTTTGCTAAAGAAAGATATGATGCCACACCCCCCAATTCAAATAAGACAGCGTGGTCCGGTGCAAGAAGGTTACCTTCAACAGCATCCATGATCCTGTCTATGGTTCCCAGGTACTTTTGCCACTCTCTGCGTGACTTACCGTCCTTCCAGACCCTCTGTTCGGCATAGTAGTAAGTCTTCCCGCTGATTTTCTTGTGCATGATATAGGCCATAGCATACTCTTTTGTATTTAGGGAGCATGTTAAGAAATATATCAACGCAAACCCAGTAAAATCAAGGGTTATTGCTAAC
>JAUVKT010000003.1 GCA_030596125.1 Bacteroidales bacterium
AACCCCGTAGATGAAACTGACTTCAAACGCTAAGTACACAGGACTATTGCCATAGAGCATGAATATGAAAATTTAACTTCTTAGCGTTAAACAACTTCTTTTAAAAAATAGAAAATGAAAAAATAATAAACATATGAAAACAATATTAAAAGGTAGTGAGTCTGAAGTAGTTATAAACACCGAAGGCCCTGTAGTTATAATAGGTGAAAGCATAAACCCTACAAGACGAAAAAAACTGGTTTCAACTCTGTCGGAAAGAAATTTTGAAGTAGTGTACGATCTTGCAACCAGCCAGATTGAGGCAGGTGCTGATGTACTTGATGTTAATGTAGGGTTTCCAGGAGTGGATGATGCAAAACTGTTACCAGAAACAGTTATGGCGATACAGGAAAAATATGATGTTCCATTATGTATTGATTCTCCAAACCCTTATGCAATTGAGGCAGCACTGAAGGTTATTAATGGTAAATGTCTGATAAATTCTGTAAACGGGGAAGAAAAATCACTGGATGCCATTTTACCTCTGGCCAAAGAGCATAATGCAGTAGTTATCGGACTTGTTATGGATGATAATGGTATCACCCATGATCCGGAGCAGAGATTAAGAATTGCCGAGAAGATACTGAACAGAGCTGTAAAAATTGGTATCTGCGAAGAGGATGTGGTTATTGATCCGCTTGCCATGGCCGTAAGTGCAGTACCTGATGCAGGAGCTGTTACATTGGAGACAATCAGATTGGTATCTACCCGTTTGGGTCTTAATATTACCATGGGGGCTAGCAATATATCATTCGGATTACCTATCAGGGGAGTACTCAACAGTAGCTTTATGGCTATGGCAATTATGAATGGCCTTTCATGTCCGATTACAAACCCTGTTCTGGTCACTTCTGCTATACGGGCTACAGATCTGCTACTTGGAAGAGATGACTATGCTATGCGGTATATAGAGCATTACAAGAGCAGATTATGATATTATGTTCGCAGTCTGTTTATAATTTTCACCCAAATATTTTTTAATGGCACTGTTTACTCCCGGTAGAAGGTGGCAGCCTCCATTCTATCCATTTAAGAAGGAGAAGTTTGGAAAGCGTTTGTTACGTAAAATTGAACGTTGGGTTAAAGGACCCCTGTTTGGATGCAGGATGTGTGGGAACTGCCTCCTGCAGGAAACTGCATTTATCTGTCCGATGGAGTGCCCGAAAGGAATGAGGAATGGCCCCTGTGGAGGATCTACTCCTGAAAAGTGTTATGTTGATGAGACCCGTCCGTGTATATGGTACAGAATATATAAAAGGGCACATAAAATGGGCAGGGAAGAGATGCTGATGGAAGTTTTGCCTCCTCTCGACTGGGATAGGGTTGGTACAGAGACATGGGGCGATGTAATAAGATCAATAAAAAAATACGGTACCATAAAGCTTGTCAGAAGCAGGTTTACAAGAGATAAAGTGCAAAAGGAGATTGCATGGGAATCTGTGTTCAAACCGGTAAGACAGCCCGGCTGGTGGCAGGGCGATTCCTTGTATCATCCCCCTGCTTACGATGAACCTGTATCAGAACTGGAGAGACAATTGCGTACAGGTAAATTTGTTGTTACAACAGAGGTGTCTCCACCATTAAGTACAGCAACAGGAAAGTTAAAGCGTGATATTGAGATGGTGAAGGATCATGTTACTGCAATCAATTTCACTGACAGTTCCTCAGCCAATCCGCGAATGTCAAGTATAGCCTGTAGTAAGGTTGCTGCAGAGCTGAATGCCGATCCGGTTTTTCAGATAGCGGCAAGGGATAAAACAAGAACCGGATTGCAATCAGAGATAGTTGGAGTAAACGAAATGGGAATTCGAAATGTTCTCTGCATTACCGGTGATAATGCCCGGATTGGTCCATCGCCCACAAGTAATACCAATATTCTCGATATGGATGCTGTTCAGATGCTGTGGATATTGAGAAGGATAAGAGACGAAGGGAAGTATCTCGACGGACGTGAAATGAAACATCCTCCTAAACTGTTTCTGGGTGCTGCGGCTTCACCTTTCGCTTCTGAGCCTGAATACCAGGCACTCAGGGAGCATAAAAAGGTAAATGCAGGAGCACAGTTTTTTCAGACAAACATGATATTTGAGACAGACAGGCTAAATGTATGGCTAGAGCATCTCTACAAACGGGATATTCTCGATAAGGTCTATATACTTGCCGGAGTTACACCCATAAGAAGCCATAGAATGGCTCAATATTTACATTCAACGGTCCCGGGAATCAGACTTCCTGAAAAGATTCTTAGTGAATTTGAGAAGACAGATAAGAGTGACCAGGAAAAACTTGGGATTGATATTGCACTTGGAATAATCGAATCTTTAAAGAGTATAAAGGAGATAAACGGGATACACATCATGGCAGTAGGGTGGGAATCGGTTGTTCCCGGGATTATTGCTGATAGTGGATTAGAAACATAATAATTAGTGGAGTATACTGTTAACATTATCTCATCAGATAAACGGAAAGCTGTTCGATGCCAGGCCGGAGATAACTTGCAAAAACTTATTAAGTCAAATGGTTTCTGGATTTATACCCCGTGCGGAGGTAAAGGAAAATGTGGTAAATGCAGGGTAACACTGGCAGGAAAAGGATCGGTTACCTCCTGTCTTTACAATGTAAATGAAGATATTACTGTTATTCTGCCCGATAAAAGGGAGATGAGTATTCTTTCAGGTCAGTATGAATCATCAATTGATGTCCCTTTATCGCCCGGAGATGATTCTCTGCTTGTTCCTGACCCGTTGGGTTTTGCCATTGATATCGGAACAACTACGGTTGTATCACACCTTACAGACCTTACAGATGGTTCTGTTATTGCAACATGGTCGCACTTGAATCCACAATCGGTTCATGGAGCTGACGTTATATCACGGATCAATTACTGTATGGACAAGCCCGAAGCCCTGCAGGAAATGCAGACAATGATAATTCAGTCTCTGAATGAGGTTATCAGCAAGGCAGCACTGATGCCCGGAATTGATTCAGACAGGATAACTAAATTTTCAATTGCAGGAAATCCTACTATGTTGCATCTTCTGGCAGCAGTTGACCCGAAAAGCATTGCTCTGGCACCATTTAAACCTGCTTTTACAGCATGCAGGATAATTCCGGCTGCCGATCTTAACCTGAATTGTAATAAGAAGGCAAATATTCATCTTTTGCCATCAGTAAGCGGTTATGTGGGTGCTGATATAGTAGCTGGTATAGCCTCTGTTGATGATACTGAACTTAATTCATATCTGTATATTGATATCGGAACCAATGGTGAGATAGCTCTTGTTACAAGCGATAAGATATGGGCTTGTGCAACTGCGGCCGGACCGGCATTTGAGGGTGCTAACATCTCCTGTGGTTCAGGTGCTTTTGCCGGAGCAATAAGCAGATACAGCAGGGCAGGAGTGGGTACAATTGCAGATCAGAAACCTGTATCAATCTGTGGGTCCGGACTGGTAGATATTATCAGTTATATGGTACAGGAATCTGTAATAACTCCCAATGGAAATTTGACTCAGCCATATATCGTATCCGGGAGCAAATCCAATGGCATTGATAGTGACATTGTAATAACCCAACAGGATGTAAGGGAGGTGCAGCTTGCCAAGGGGGCTGTTGCTGCCGGAATATCCATTCTTTTGAAAAGATCCGGTTACTCCTTCGATTCAATAGATAAGCTTTTCCTTGCAGGTGGTTTTGGTAATTACCTGGATATTGACAATGCAATGCGTATCGGACTTCTTCCGGTTGAAATGTCCGGAAAGATTATTCAGATAGGGAATGCAGCAGGAACCGGAGCACTGCTTGCTCTTAAATCACAAAAACATGCAGATAATCTGAAAAGGGTAGTTGATAAAACAGATTATATTGAATTATCCTACGAGGAGGATTTCGCCCTTGAGTTCGCTATGAACATGAGTTTCCACGAATAGTAATTAAATCCTGCCAAATATCAGACCCGAAATGGTTGCCATAATTACCACTAGAATGACATAAACAAGAGTTTTTTGTGTGCCAATCACACCTCTTATAACCAGCATATTAGGTAATGATAATGATGGTCCTGCAAGTAAAAGCGCCAGTGCCGGGCCTTTACCCATTCCTGCCGACATTAATCCCTGTAGGATCGGAACCTCGGTGAGAGTTGCAAAGTACATAAAAGCACCTACTATCGAGGCAAAAAAATTGGAAAAGATCGAGTTCCCACCTACAAGTCTGGAGACCCATTCATTTGGTATTAATCCGCCGAGGCTTGTCTCATCGTGTGTAGACCCAAGAAGAAAGCCTGCAATAAGAACACCAATAGCCAGTAGAGGAAGAATCTGTTTCGCAAATTCCCATGAGGCAATAGTCCATTCTTTGTTGTCAGGATCCTTTTTATCAATCAGTGTAATTATTGACAGTATAATAATACCTGTTAGCACAGGAATCATTGGGGAGTTGCTTATAAAGGCCGACAGTGTTGTTAGCATGGTTGCAACAAGAACATATTGCCATTTAATCTTCAATATGTATATCAATGAAAATACTAACAGAAACCCAAAACCGGTGGTAATGTACCATTTGTTTAACCACAACCAGTACCATCCTCCGCTGGTAACACCCTCGGCAGGTCTTCCCCAGTTTGCAAAAACAAGGATCAGCACAAGGGTAAAGAAATGAAACGCAGTATGCCACATCGGTCTTTTTTCAGGAATATCAGGGAAATTCAGCTGCTCCTCTTTTTTGGCTTTCTCCTCTTTACGGTAAATAAACGACACGGCAGAACCAATTACGATAGCAAAGACAACAGCGCCAATTATACGGGCTATCCCCATTTCAAATCCTAATATCCTGGCTGTTAATATAATAGCAAGAATATTAATAGCCGGTCCGGAATAGAGAAATGCAATTGCAGGTCCTAGCCCTGCACCTCTCTTATGTATACTTGAAAACAGGGGTAATATGGTACAGCTGCATACTGCCAGGATCGTACCTGAAACCGACGCAATGGTATAGGCAACCCACTTTTTAGCTTTTGCACCAAAGTACTTCATAACAGATCCCTGGCTAACAAATACTGCTATAACACCAGCTATATAGAAAGCAGGAAGCAGACAGAGAATCACATGCTCCTGTGCATACCATTTTGTAAGGTCAAACATAGCCACTATGGCTTCCCGAAACCTCATCGATTCAAGCGGCATAAAATAGGCAAACAGGAATACAACGGTTATCCATAATAATATCCTGATCTCTTTTTTCCAATTCATGATACTACAGATTCTGGTTGATGAGTTTTTTGATTTCATCTGTAGTAGGGAGGCGTCCGCTCATTACAACCTTCTCATTTATAACGAGACCGGGTGTATGAAGTATGCCATATTCCATGATTTTCATAATATCTTCCACCTTGGAGATTTCAGCGTCAATATCAAGTTCGGCAACCGCCTCTCTGGTTTTACGTTCGAGGGCCTTACATTTTGGGCATCCTGTACCCAGTACTTTAATATTCATAATATAATTCTTTAGTTTATTTCGTTATTCGCAAAACTACGAACACTATTCATAAATTTTTTTAAATTTTTAAATATTTTTTAAACAGTATCTGAGCTCTTTCCCAGTTTTTCCTGTTTATGCAGTACCTGATTTTAGGGGCTTCAATCTCACCCTGAATTAGTCCTGCATCCTTCAACTCTTTTAAATGCTGCGAGAGGGTTGATTTTGCGATAGGAAGTACTTCTGTTAGATCACCGCTATAGCAGCATGACTGATTCGCAAGAAGATCAAGGATATAGAGCCTGATCGGGTGTCCCATGGCCTTGGCAAACCTGGATGTAGCCTCCTGGTCGGCTCCTATTATTTTCTTAAGATCGTCTCTCATGTTCGTAATTATACGAACAAATATATAGTACATAATCCAATAATGGAAATAATTCAATTAAAAAGTTAAAAATTTCATTGATTCCAATTGTGCAAATCAGAGGTGTAGTTCGTTGTGTTTGCCGGAATCATATCCCAAAGGAGATAGTCTTTTTGTAAAAAATGTACTTATAGTAAACATTTTGGTATTCTGATGCGTTATAGTGATGAGTTGACTATTTATGTTAAAAAAATCGGGACATATCATTTTAGTACTGTTGCTGTCTGTTTCAACAGCGGGAATTACTGTATCCAAACATTTTTGTGGTGATACCTTAAAATCTGTTACAGTTAATACCCTGCCTGAATCATGTTGTGATATGGAGGGGTGTTGCCATGATGAGACTGTTACATTTAAAATAGATTCAGACTATTCATTAATAGATTTTATTTTTGAGACTGAGCAGATAGCTACAACTATTCCTTTTGTAATAAAGAAGCAGTCTGATGATCAGGTCTTATTAAAGATTACCCGTGTTTTTAGTGATATACCATCACCTCCCGGGTTAAATTCCTATCTGGCAAGTATCCAAACATTTTTATTATGATTTAGCACTTTTTCCCTACCGGATATCATCATCTGTATGATTATCCGGGCTTGTCTATTTATCAATTTGAATAGAAATCATAATAAATAGTTCTATGCTTAATAAAATCATCAGATTCTTTCTCGAGAACAGGCTTGTAACTTTCCTGTTGCTTATTATTTTAATTATTTGGGGAATAATAAACTCCCCATTTGATTGGAACAGAGGTTTTTTGCCTAAAGATCCGGTACCGGTTGATGCAATTCCTGATATCGGAGAGAATCAACAAATTGTATATACAGAATGGCCGGGACGCTCGGCTCAGGATATTGAAGATCAGATCTCTTATCCGCTTACAACTTCACTTCTTGGCATACCGGGTGTGAAAACAATTCGTACCAATTCAATATTCGGATTCTCCAGTATTTACATAATATTTGAAGAGGATATTGAGTTTTACTGGAGCCGTACCCGTATCCTGGAGAAATTAAATTCACTTCCTGCAGGCACCCTCCCAAATGATGTAATACCTGCACTCGGACCTGATGCTACTGCACTGGGCCAGATATACTGGTACACATTAGAGGGAAGAGATAGGGATGGAAATCCTGCCGGAGGGTGGGACCCGCATGAACTGAGGACTATTCAGGACTATTATGTAAAGTATGCTCTGACATCCGCCAAAGGAGTGGCCGAAGTGGCATCAATTGGAGGATTTGTTAAAGAGTACCAGATAGATATAGATCCCAATGCAATGGTAGCACAGGGTGTGAATATAGTGCAGATAGTTGCAGCGGTAAAGAACAGCAACCTCGATATAGGAGCCCGTACAATTGAAATAAACAGGGTGGAATATATTGTCAGGGCACTTGGTTATATAAAAAGCCTTGAAGACCTTGAACAGAGTGTTGTTGCAGTTCACGATAATGTGCCGATACGCCTTAAGGATGTTGCAAAAATTAATTATGGTCCGGCTACCAGGCGTGGAGGACTTGATAAGGGTGGCGCCGAAGCCGTTGGCGGAGTCGTGGTAGCAAGATACGGAGCAAACCCGCTGGAGACAATTAATAATGTTAAGGAGAAAATAGACGAGATTGAATCAGGATTACCCTCGAAGATATTAAAAGATGGTACGGTCTCGAAGGTTACCATAGTTCCTTTTTACGATCGTACAGGACTGATAAAGGAGACATTGGGTACCCTGGAGGAAGCACTCTCCCTTGCAATACTCATAAGTATTATAGTCATAATTGTTCTGGTGCTGAATCTAAGAGCTTCGTTCCTTATATCTGTTTTATTGCCTATTGGTGTCTTAATAACCTTTATTGCGATGCGACAGTTCGGAGTTGATGCCAACATTGTAGCACTATCAGGTATTGCAATATCTATTGGTGTAATGATTGATGTAGGTGTGGTTATCACAGAGAATATAATCAGACATATTGATCTGCCTGATAATACCGGAATTAAAGGAAAAAGACTTCTTAATGTAATTTATGAGGCAACAGCAGAAGTTTCCGGAGCAGTACTAACCGCATTATCTACTACGATTGTCAGCTTTCTTCCTCTGTTTACAATGCAGGCGGCAGAGGGTAAACTTTTTAAGCCGCTTGCTTTTACAAAATCATTTGCAATACTTGCTGCTCTCCTGATAGGGCTTATTATAATACCAACCCTGGCCAACCTGATATTCTCGGTAAGACATGAAAGATCCACCAGGTATAGAAAGATACTGAATATTATCCTGCTCGTATCCGGTGTTGTATTGTCAGTCTTTTCAGGAAAATATGTTGCACTGGCGATCTCCGCTTTTGGTATTACCGGACTTCTTTCAGCTACTGCGCTGTATGAAAAGAGACGTCTGATTAAATATTTGAATATTGGTATTGCCATGGTTGTGGCACTTATCTATCTTACCAGGGCCTGGTTGCCACTGGGTGCCGGAAACAGCTTTATGACCAACTTTGTATTCGTGGTCTTAATGGTTAGTACCATCATGGGCGCCCTTATGCTGGTTATCAGGTATTATACCAGGATACTTTCCTGGTGTCTTGATAACAAGTGGAAATTCCTTTCAATTCCGATCTTCCTGGTGTTTTTTGGAATCGTGACCTTACAGGGGGTTGATAAAATATTTGGTTTTATGCCAAAGTTTATCAAAGCAACAGGAGTATATCAAAAAATAAGTGACAATATACCTGGTCTGGGGAAAGAGTTTATGCCTTCACTTGATGAGGGTTCATTCCTTTTGATGCCTACAACAATGCCTCATTCCGGTATCGAAGAGAATCTGGATATAATACGTATTATTGATAAGCAGATTAGCTCAATTCCGGAGGTTGAAAGTGTGATAGGTAAGTGGGGAAGGGTGAATTCTGCTCTTGACCCGGCACCGACCTCTATGTTCGAGAATGTGATAAACTATAAACCTGAATATATTCTTAATGAGGCCGGTCGCAGGCTGAGGTTCATGGTCAACAGGGAAGGGGCATACATGCTTAGGGATGGGAATACCTATAACCCTGATAAAGAGGAATTCCGCCTGATTGAAAAAGAGAACCTTATACCTGACAAAATGGGAGAGTATTTTCGCCAGTGGCGGGATGAGATTCATTCTCCTGATGATATATGGCAGGAAATTCTGAAAATGTCCTCGGTTCCCGGTTTGACATCTGCCCCTAAACTACAGCCAATACAAACCCGGCTGGTAATGCTCCAGACTGGTATGCGAGCACCAATGGGTATAAAAGTATATGGCCCCGACCTGGAGACTATAGAGAGGGTTGGTCTGGACCTGGAGAATCACCTGAAACATGTTGAAGGGGTTAAGCCAATGTCAGTATTTGCCGACAGGGTTGTTGGGAAGCCCTACCTTGAGATAGATATTAACAGAGAAGCGATAGCCAGGTATGGCCTGTCAATAAAGAAGCTTCAGTCTGTAATCAGTAGTGCTGTTGGAGGAATGAAGCTTACCACAACGATTGAAGGACGTGAACGCTTCCCTGTCAGGTTACGGTATGCCAGGGATTACAGGGACAATCCTGAAAGTCTGAAAAAGATACTTATCCCAACATCTTCCGGAAGTCAGGTATTACTCGGTGAGCTTGTAACAATAAGATATACACGAGGCCCCCAGATGATTAAGAGTGAAGATACATTTTTGGTGGGCTATGTTATTTTTGATAAACTGGATGGCTATGCTGAAGTTGATGTGGTTGAGAATGCAAGCGATTATCTGGACAAGCAAATTGAAAACGGTGAGTTTTCTCTTCCGCCGGGAGTGAGTTACATCTTTACCGGTAATTACGAAAACCAGGTAAGAGCGTCGAAAAGGCTGATACTGGTAGTTCCGGTAGCACTGTTAATTATATTCCTGATAATTTATTTTCAGTTCAGGTCTGTTATATCGACATCCCTGATCTTTACCGGTCTGTTAGTTGCTCTTTCAGGTGGTTTTATAATGCTATGGCTGTACGGACAACCCTGGTTTATGGATATAAGCCTGGCCGGTATTAATCTGAAGGACCTTTTCCAGGTTCACACAATTAATATGAGTGTGGCAGTGTGGGTTGGATTTATAGCACTTTTTGGAATCGCGACAGATGACGGGGTTCTTATCACTACCTATATACAGCAGTTATGGGCGAAAAATGAACCACAGAATGTTAATGAGGTGAGGTCTCTTATTATTGAGGCGGGCTCAAAAAGAGTAAGACCGGCAATAATGACTACAGCTACTACGATTATTGCACTTCTTCCTGTACTTACCTCAACAGGAAAAGGATCTGATATCATGGTTCCTATGGCAATCCCGCTGTTTGGCGGTATGACCATTGAAGTTCTCACAATGTTTGTAGTACCTGTGCTTTACAGTATGTGGCAGGAGAGAAGGGTGAGAATATCGAATAATGAATGTTGAATTACGAAAAATTTATGTAATGAAGTTATATATATACATAGCAGGAATACTGGTAATGCTGGCTGCAACATCACTGTCAGCCCAGGATGACCTGGATAGTTACCTGCGTATTGCAGCTCAGAATAATCCAGGGCTAAAAGTAAAATTCAATGAGTATATGGCGGCACTTGAGGTTATACCTCAGGTGGCAGCACTGCCCGACCCGCAGCTGGCATTTGGATACTTTATTGAGCCGGTACAAACAAGGACCGGGCCACAACAGTTTAAACTATCTGCATCACAGATGTTTCCATGGTTTGGCACTCTGAGAACCCGTGAAAATATTGCTTCAGAACTGGCGAAGGCCAGATTTGAATCATTTGAAGAGGCTAAATCCGATCTGTTTCACCAGGTGCGGTCTGCCTGGTACAATATCTGGTTTAACAAAAAGGCAATAAATATTACACGAGAAAACATTGAGATACTAAATTCTATTCAACAAATGGTGCTTGTTAAAGTTGAAACAGGAGTTGTATCCCCGGTTGACGAATACAGGATCGAAATTGAGATCGGCGATCTCCGGAATCAGATAGCTCTGTTACTTGACCAACAGTATGTTCTGGAGGTTATGTTTAATAATCTTTTAGGCAGTATTAACAATGGAGCAGTTGCAATTCCTGATTCTATAACTACTTCTGATTTTCACCTGTCAAAGCAGGTTGCACTGGATTCGATTTCAGTTAACAACCATCTGTTGCTTGGACTTGATTTGAAGTCTGAAGCCTTACGTTATAAAGCTGAGGAGGCCGGTAAGAACTCAATGCCCGGGTTCAATATTGGATTCGATTATTCAATAATCGGTAAAGGAGAAAACAGTCTGTCTGGTTCTGATGCCTTTGTTTTTCCAAGGGTGGGAATAACGGTTCCTCTCTATCGTAAGAAGTATAGAGCAATGGTTCAGGAAGTAATCTACCGGCAGGAAGCAAACAGGAGTGAGAAGGAAAACAGGGCTAATATGCTTGAGACACTGTTTGAGAAAGGTTGGAAAGAGTATACTGATGCCGGGCGCAGGATAGATCTTTATAAACAACAGCTTCAGCTTGCAGACAAGACTCTCGATCTGCTGGTAACAGATTATACAACCGGTAACACCAATTTTGAGGAGATCCTCAGAATGGAAAAAAAATTGCTCAATTATAATCTTGAACTGGAAAAGGCGGGGTCTGATAAGCAGGTGGCAATTTCATTTATCAACTACCTGATGGGTAAATAAATCAAAGCATTATGAAAAATCTAATAAATAATATTCTGAAAAACTGGATCCTGATAATTGTAGTTATGATGACCGGGTTGTTCCTTGGATGGATACTGTTTCATTCTGCAGGTAAAAGTCCTGCACAATTTGCCGAAATTGAAGGCCATGAGGACCATGATCATGAATCAGACGATCCACAGCTATGGACCTGTTCAATGCACCCTCAGATCAAACAGAACGAGCCGGGTCAGTGTCTTGTTTGTGCTATGGATCTTATCCCGCTTACCACAATGTCAACCGTTGGAGATGATGTTGGTCCTGATGAGATAGTGATGACAGAGTCTGCGGTAAAACTTGCCTCAGTGCAAACTTCAGTTGTAAAAAGTGATATTCCTGAAAAGGAGCTTTACCTCCAGGGTAAAGTTCATGTAGATGAAAGGAATATTACAGAGATAACAGCACGGTTCGGAGGCAGGATCGAAGAACTGTTTGTCAATTTTACAGGACAGAAGGTATCCATGGGCCAGAAACTTGCAACCATATTCTCACCAGATCTTATTTCTGCCCAGCGCGAATTGATTGAAGCGATAACACTAAAAGAATCCAGGCCATCACTGTATAATGCAGCATTGGGAAAACTTCGACTCTGGGGTCTCAGCGATGATCAGATCTCTGAGATTGAGGAAAATGGAGAGCCTAAACTATACTTTGACCTGCTCTCCCCGGCTACAGGTACTGTTACCATGAGGCATATAGCAGCAGGGGACTATGTAAAGGAAGGAGATCAGCTTTTTAAAGTGATCGATCTGTCACGTTTGTGGGTATTGTTTGATGCTTATGAAAGCGATATTCCATGGATCAGTACCGGTGATAATATTGAATTTACTGTCCAGTCAATTCCTGGCAGGAAGTTCTCTTCTAAAGTAACCTTTATCGATCCCTTTATTGATGCCACGAAAAGAGTTGCAAAAGTAAGAGTAGAAATTGAAAATCCCAGACATATACTTAAACCTGAAATGTTTGCCAGTGGTGTTATCAGATCTGGAGTAACTGCAGGAGGTGATCAGATCATTATTCCTAAATCTGCTGTTCTGTGGACCGGCAAAAGGTCAGTTGTTTATGTAAAGGTACCCGATAGGGAAGAGCCATCTTTTCTCTACAGGGAGATTGTACTTGGGCCTGATGCAGGAGATAGCTACGTTGTAGCAAGCGGACTGGAAGAAGGGGAGGAGGTTGTCACAAACGGAGTGTTCAAGGTGGATGCTGCGGCACAGTTAATTGGATTACCATCGATGATGAATCCGGAAGGAGAACTTGTTATGACCGGGCATAATCATGAGGAAATGGCAAACGGAGGTATAAAAGATCATTAAAATAAACAACCGATAGTTTTTTATTGTAGTATTTAACTTAAAATCAATTTATTATGAAAACAAGAGTATTAAGTATTGTAGTTATTATGATTTTGGGAATTACAAGTTTAATGGCCCAGGATCAGAAGGAAAATGAGTTTTTTGTAGCAGGTGAATGTGGTATGTGTAAAACCAGGATTGAAAAGGCTGCAAATACAGTTGAGGGTGTAGCAGAAGCATCATGGGATAAAGAGACAAAGATGCTTGAAGTTGCTTTCTGTTGCACAAAGCCTGATATTAAAGCGATTCACAAGGCAATAGCAGAAGTGGGTCATGACACAAAGATCGTTAAAGCAGAAGATGCAGCATACGATAAGCTTCCTGCATGTTGCAAGTATGAAAGGCTTGATTATAAGAAGGTAAAATAATTATTCTTTCAATAATGAAGGATGCCGGTATTATTAAGTACCGGCATTTTTTTAATGATGACACGATTTGTTATCCCTGACTCTTTGTGCATCTCTTCTGTTTTTGTGAACCCGCATTCAGGGCAGGTTATATCAGAAATTGTTATGTAACTTAAATTTTTCATCGCCTATAATTTATTTCTTATTATTAGTTCATATTCATATTTCTAAATCATACAAGGTTAACATCTGTAATGATTTCCAGAAGTGCTGTGCCTTTATGGTTTATCACTTTTTTCATTCCCTCTTCCAGAGCATCCCGGTTTTCAGCCTTTATTCCCAGTGCACCACAACCATTTGCGAAACCGGCAAAATCAGGATTATGCATGTCGGTTGCGAAAACCTTAAAGCCTCCCGACCGTTGTTCCTTGGATATTTTGCCAAGTTCGGAGTTATTAAGAATAACCAGTTTGATATCCATTCCATATTTAACTGAAGTGGTCAGTTCAGCCATATACTGAGCAAATCCACCATCACCAGCTACCGCAATAATCTGGCGTTTACCTCTTGTTGCGCTCCATGCACCCAGTGCGGCAGGCAAGGCGAATCCTATTGAGCCAAGGTAACCCGATAACAGAAAGTTATGATTACGGCACTCAAAATACCTTCCCAGAGCATATGCATTATTGCCAACATCCACGCAGATTACAGCATTATCATCTGCTGTTCGGGAGAGAGTCTCCAGTACTGCAATCGCGCTCAAACCATTACCATTATCCTCAAGCAGCCTTTTCTGTTTCTCATTTCTCCAGATTTTCCAACGTTTCGCAATCTCCGGTCGTTGATCAACTGTTTTTGCCCTGTATTTCAATCTGTCATGCATTAACGAAATTGTAACTCCTATTTCACTCCATACCGGCACGTTCAGAGCATGAAACTTACTCAGCGCCAAAGGATCAAAATCGACCTGTATTGTTGGTTTTTTTGACGTAATACCTGTGTGGTGGCTAAAAGATGCTCCCAGTACTATTAACAGGTCACTCTCATTCATAAACCATGATGCTACAGGTGTTCCGCTGCGTCCAAGTACTCCTGCTGCCAGGGGGTGAAGATCGGATATAATACCTTTGCCCTTAAAGGTTGTTAAAACCGGAGCATTAAGCATTTCTGCAAAACCTGTAATTACTTCCATATTAAAGCGTGCACCATGACCGGCTATTATTACGGGCCTTTTGGATCTGGCAATAAGTTTAACTGATTTATCCATACTCTCAGCTGAAGGGGCAATTTTCAGATCAGCCATACGGCCTTCTGACGACTGTGCAACAGCCTCACCAGCTGGTATTGTCTGCACTTCATCCGGGAAAGTTAGATGAGAAACATCCCTTTTAAGTAAAGCATGTTTAATGGCAAGACTCATCAATTCTGAATGCTTACTGTCTTGCTGTACCCGATGGTTAAACTGAGCCACTGATCCAAAAGCCTGAACCAGGTCTACTTCCTGAAAGTTGCCTGTACCAACTACCTGGGTGGCAACCTGACCTGTAAGTGCCAGCAGGGGTGAGCGATCGACTTTTGCATCCCATAGTCCGGTGTACATATTTGTAGCACCCGGACCTGCAATCGAGAAACATGCTGCCGGTCGACTGGTAAGTTTTCCGTAAGCACTGGCAGCAAAGGCACCTGCGCCTTCATGCCTGATTGTGATAAACTTGATTTTTCCCTTATCTTCAAGTCTGTGCAGGGCATCTGCAAAACCCAGGTTGGAATGGCCAACCATACCGAATACTGTGTCAATTCCCCAGTTTACCATTGTTTCGGCCATAATATCCGAGACAGTTGTTTCATGAGGCTCTTCCTCAAGTACGCCAACATATATACCATCGTTACGCTCCTCTACCGGATAATCATCAACACCATCGTCAAATCCGGGTGCCTTACCACTGCAAGGATGAAAATCCCATCCATGCCATGGGCATCGTAATATTCCGTTTTCTATACTTCCTTCACCCAGCGGTCCTCTCTGGTGGGGACAATGATTATCAATTGCACAGATCTTTCCTTCAAAATGAGACAGTGCAATCTGTTTTTCTCCTGCATTTACAGTTATTACACGACCTTCGATAAGGTCACTCTTGCTCTGAAGAACTTTGTACCATAACAGCCTGTTATCCATATGTTTCTATTTAACTATTTGAGTTAATATCTCTATCCCTGAGGTAAAAAATGACATTACTTTATCATATTGCTTTTCCGATATCTCCGTATTAACAATATCAGAATGTTTTAGTATACCGCCATTCCATCCTGAAGTGATCCATTCGCCGGCATCCGGTGAAGGCAGTTCACTCATATTTATACTTTCATGTTCTGCCCACCAGCTTAAATAAAAGTAGGGTTCATCTACCATGTTGTCCGGAATTGCCCAACCAATGCTGATAGATTTTGAAACACTGCCTTTATTGTCGGATTTTAATGGAAAAAAAGAACCGGTATCAAAGTGGTGAGGCCATATTCCAACAGGTTCAGATTTAGTAAACCCGCCAGCGATCTCTTTTACAATGATATCGGCATTATGCCTGGAGAGTGCATTTTCAATGAAAAAATCTTTATCAGCCAATGAAAATGCAGCACCCCTGTTCAATGCATGATATGGCATCTCATAGTGCATCTTATTCTTGAGTTTTGTAACATCAATTCCTGTTCTTGCAAGGGCATTCTTTAATTCATCAAAAACCTGTTGTTGTGTTTTTCCTTCTATGGCAATTATATATTTGCAGCTGTTTCCATTATCGATCATACAGATAAACATATCTGATAAATGCAGGGCTACACGCAAATCGTTTGACAGTATTTTTCCGGCGAGTATATTATACCCACTAATATACTGCATATTAGTATTACTGTCGTCATCCTGTTGTGGCAACAAATGTCGTCCTGTGAGGGCTATATACTGTGCAGCATTATGTTGAATCTGAAGAGCTTCTCTCATATCACTATCAAAATTGAGAGCGATCTTACCCCATAAATTGTTATTTGTCATTCGTATTAAATTATTGTTTGTGTTCTATATTGCAATGTTAAGAGGATCACCAGTTTCTACCGGATTTTCAGGGTCATTGCTCCATTCCATCCACCCACCGTCATAGACCGATACTCTGGGCCATCCCATCAGAAACCCTCCCTGTCTGCAGTTTTTATGCTAATTTCCTGCGTAGTGAGTTCAGTTAGCCTGTTATTCATACTTCCTGATTTTATTTTATGATATCCACACCCTTCCAGAAAGCTATATAACCCTTTATACCATCAGCAAGAGATGAAGGGGAGGGGTAATACCATGCAGCGTCCTTATTGACATTTCCATTCACTATTATATCAAAATAGGAGGCGGTTCCTTTCCAGTGACAAACTGAATGTGTTTCAGTAGTTTTAAGATATTTCTGATTTACCGATTCAGGTGGAAAATATTGATTTCCTTCAACATTGATAGTATCATCACTTTCGGCTATAGTTATTCCGTTCCATATTGCTTTCATTTTTTTGCATTGTTAGTGTTGATTTCAGAATACCGATAATTAATTATTTAATAAGTCACCTCTTTACCCAGAGGGAATCAATAAAATATCCCCGGCTGTCAGTAAAGTTCTTTTCTACTTTGAAATCATGCTCCTCAGCCAGAGTGCGTATATTTTCAGTATTAAACTTTCGTGATCTCTCCATAAAGATAGGTTCCCATTTAATAAGGCGGATTACAGTTTCAAGGTATGAAAGGTGAACCACCTGGTCTGACCTCGATACCAGATAGCTTTTAACATCCCCCGACTCCGGATCATATTCTGAGTGGTGCTCAAATTCAGAGAGGTTAAAATCTGCTCCAAGTTCCCGATTGAGCCTTCTCAACTGGTTCAGATTAAAATCACGGGTATGTCCATGAGGGTCATTATAGGCATTCATAATTATCTCAGGTGATTTTTTAAGGTCAAAGCCTATCATAATTCTGTCTCCGGATTCAGTAATATTACCTATTTTACTCATAAAATGATTAGTCTCCTTATCTGAAAAATTGCCAATATTTGCACCGAGGAACAGTATCACCTTTCGGTTTAAAGTCATCTCTTTCAGTTCATCAAGTACTTCGAAATAGTCTCCAATCAGGGGATGTACATTTAAAGATGGATAAATCTCATTTAGCTCCTTTTCCAGATCATCGGTCACCTGGCTGCTTATATCAACAGGAAAGTACCTGAAGTCTGATTTGAGTTTAGCAAGATGTTCTATCAGTACCATAGACTTTGTACCGTCTCCTGAACCAAGTTCCACCAGGTCAAACGGATCATTTTTATCTCTCAGATAAGACGAGATATCATCTCTCTCAGTCATAAGTATTTCATATTCGCAGTTGGTAAGGTAATACTCCGGCATCTGCATAATCTTCTGGAATATCCGGCTGCCCCTGTCGTCGTAGAAATACCTTGGTAAAAGATACTTGGGCGATGATGTTAACCCTTTCAGGGTATCAGAAGCAATTGCGGACATAAGTGCTGTCTGTTCCATTACTAAATTGATTTTACAAGTCTGATACCATTGAACTGATATCCGATATGAGGATGAAAAAAGTTACGATAAGTTTTGCGGCTATGGTTTGGCGGTGTTACAACAGAAGCACCCCTTAAAACTTTCTGATTTACCATAAATTTACCGTTATATTCACCAACTGTACCTTTAGCCATTTTGTAGCCCGGGTAGGGGAGATAAGCACTTTCAGTCCATTCCCAGCGCTTTCCCCGATTAATATTATCTGCAGCAGCTTCCCATTCAAATTCCGTAGGGAGGCGCATACCCCGCCATCTTGCGTAGGCATATGCTTCGTAGTAGCTTATGTGGGTAAGTATGTTTTCGGGTTGTAATACCCTGAGACCGGCAAGTGTAAACTGATTCCATTTCCCATCGATCAGATGCCAGTACATGGGGTGATGAACACTGTTCTCCCTTGTCCATGCAAGAGCCTCATCGTGCCAGAATTCGAATCTTTTATAACCTCCGTCTTCAATAAACTCCAGGTATTCACCATTAGTAACCAGCCTGTTACTTATTTCATATTCACCAAGGAAAACTTTATGTCTGCTCAGCTCATTATCAAAGCGGAACCCTTTTCCGCTGTGACCAATATGGCGGATGCCTTCTTTAACCCTGATAAAAGATTCATTATCGTCATTTGTGTCTTCAACAAGGGCTCTGTCAGAGTATGCCGGGAAGATGGGATTAACACTGAAAGTATACTTAATATCAGTAAAAAATAGCTCCTGGTGCTGTTGTTCGTGGTTAATTCCAATGGTTACTATTTCAGAAACCTCCTCTGAAATTTCTTCTGACATTTCTTCTGACATAAGCTCCTTCATATGTTTGTCAACATATTCCCTGTATTGAAATACCTCATCAACTGTAGGTCTGCTCAGGTCACCCCTTGATTGCCGGAGCGTTCTATCTCCAACCGAATTGTAATAGCTATTAAAGAGAAATCCATACCCTTTTTTAAACTCTTTGTAACCGGGTTTGAATTTCTTGAGAACCAGCTCTTCAAAAAACCATGTAGTGTGTCCAAGTACCCACCTGGGCGGACTGACAAATGGGACTGGTTGAGGGATATAGTCCTCAATATGAAGAGGTTTAACCATATCCCTTGATGCATTCCTGGTTACAAAATACAAGTCAATAAAATTTGTTACCATTTTAGTATTTTTAGTACGTTTCAAGTCATTTAATTTGAATAATGGTCTCAATAGGAAAACATATATTACATTATAATGTTCGGTTGTTGGAAGATCCTGACACAAGGAATGTAATAAATATGAAACTTATCCGGGCCAAAATATTCTGATTATTTTTTATTTTAATAAGTAGTCGGATAGTTTATGAAACCTGACACTCGTAAAGTGATTTATCTTACTTTTTTATATTTTTTTAAGATCGTCTCTCATATTCGTAATTATGCGAACAAGGATGATAATAATATTATAGATGGAATACTAAAACACTGAATAAAGTAAAAAACAGTTTTCTTCACCGAAGTTATAAGGGTAATTAATAACAAGGATATATCTTCCGGATAGTCAGATTAGCACTGAATTAATAATATGATAACCTTATGTTAACATTAAGGATTACAATATTGTATATTTTTACCCTGGCTGAGAATTTGTACTGACTTAATAAGCTTAATATAAGGTAATTAGTTTCTTTTCTGTAACTTAGATTTGTGATTTTTATTAATAATTTATCTTTATTATGTCTATAAGAATCCTTGTAGTTGACGATGAAACTGATCTGCAGGAAATTCTACAATTCAATCTTCGATATGAAGGTTATGATGTTGACACTGTGAGTTCTGCAGAAGAAGCATTGGATAAAGATCTTACTAAATATGACCTCTTCCTGCTTGATGTTATGATGGGAACTATTTCAGGTTTCAAGTTTGTTGATATTTTGCGCTCGGAGTTCAAGATTAATACACCGGTCATTTTCCTTACAGCTAAAGATAAGGAGAATGATATGCTTACAGGGTTTAGTTTAGGTGCAGATGACTATATCAAAAAGCCATTCTCTATTGTTGAGTTAAAAGCAAGGATTAAAGCTGTTGTTTCACGTTCTCTGAAAATTGAAAAGGATGAATATCAGACTGTTATCGGTTCTCTCCTGATAGATACGGATCGTAAGGAGGTTAAAGTAAAAAACAAGGTTGTTGAATTAACAAAGAAAGAGTATCAGATACTTGAAACCCTCATTAATAATTCAGGACGGTATGTGACCAGGGATCAGATACTGGATAAAATATGGAGTGATACATTAGTGTCAGAAAGAACAGTTGATGTTCATATTACAAGACTCAGGAAGAGACTGGGTAGTTTTGGCAAGAATATTAAATCCAGAACCGGATATGGGTATTACCTGGATGTTAAGGATTACTAATATGTTTGGAAATATTTTCAGAAACAGAATATTTGCATACTATTTTTTTGTATTCATAGTATTCACTGTTGTAATAATCCTCTTTCAATACAATAGGGAAAAAGAATTCAAACAAAGTCAATTTGAATCAATTCTTGATAACGTAACCGGTACTACGGCCAGATTTTTGGAAATTAATAAGTCTACAGAACCTGTATGTTACAAGAAACTTGATTCGCTTATTTCAATAATACCGGTTACAGATATAAGGATCTCTATATTGTCTTTCGATGGTGTTGTTCTATACGATAGCTATGTTGATAACTACCGGTCCATGGAAAACCATGCTAACCGGTCAGAAATTGCAGAAGCGTTGGAAAATAATTCCGGGTCATCAATAAGAACCTCAGCTACAACAGGAAAGGAGTATTTCTATTATGCACGAATGTATGATGATATTGTAATCAGGGCTGCCGCTGAGTATACACTCGAAGTCAAATCCTTCTTGCGCATTGACAAGTTATTTATTGTAGTAATTCTGATCCTGTTTATCCTTGTATTGATTGTATTTTTCTATATCAATAACAGGTTCAGGAAAACAATTGGTCAGTTGAAGTATTTTGCATCAAAAGCAAAAGAAGACCAGGAAAAGATATTCAGACACCTGCAGGTGATGGAAGTGGGAATAGCAATATTTTCATCTGATCGGGAAATAATTCTGTCCAATAATGCTTTTATTCAAAATGCTAATTTATTGTCCAATAAAACACTGAATTCCCCGGAGGATGTACTCAAAATAAAGGAGGTTAAGCCCGTAATTAAATTTATCAAACGTTTTACCGGTGATTCTAATCTGAATATTACAGGTAAAAGTAACTTTAAGGAGATAATCTGTCAGAAGAAAAACAGGTACTTTATGGTCCGGTGCAATATGTTCGGGGATTCCAGCTTCGAAATTATTCTCAAGGATGTAACAAAGACTGAGAAGAACAAGGTAATGAAACAACAGCTTACAGCTAATATTGCTCATGAACTCAGGACTCCTGTAACATCAATAGTGGGCTACCTTGAAACATTATTAAGCACGGCCAGGATTGATGAAGAGCAAAGAATGCAGTTTCTTGACAGGACAAGGGATCAGGCTCTGCGTCTTGCAGAATTGATTGATCATATATCAGTCCTTAACAGGTTGGAGGAGGGGACCGGATTTTATAAAATTGAAAAGGTTTGCATATATGATATTATCACTGAAGTAGCTGATAGTATGCTGGTAAAGCTTCAGGGTAAAGAGATCAAAGTTGAAATTGATATTAGTAAGAGTCTGAAGTTTTCTGGCAATATGGCTTTGATATACTCTATTTTTCAGAACCTTTTTGACAATACTTTAAACTATGCCGGAGATGATATTATTAGCCGGATAACATTGCACTACGAGGACGAGAATTATTATTATTTCAGGTACTCAAATAGTGGCAGGAGCATCCCGGACGAACATCTGCCAAGATTGTTTGAAAGATTTTACCGGATTGACGAAGGAAGATCAAGAAAGAAAGGCGGTACCGGCCTGGGACTGGCAATCGTAAAACATGCAGTTCAATTTCACCAGGGTCAGATCACTGTGAAAAACCTTGATGATGGTGGTGTTGAATTTCTGTTCTCAATAGGCAAACGGCTTTAACCAAAACTACATTACTATTTCCCTGAGTGGAGATTGTTACAACTAATGTAACATAATCTTTACCATTTCTTATCCGGATGTTAACCTCAATGACATAACATCAGGTCATTTTTGTATTGTGAATATTTTTTGGCAAATCAATCAATTCTAGAAAATGGGACGAACTTTTTTACTATTTATTCTTTTATCAATCATTTATGTTGTTGCGGCGGATGGACAGAGTAACACAGGTGTGATAAGAGGTGTGATTACTGATAAAATTTCAGGTGAATCTATGCCTGGCGCTACTATTATTGTTGCTGAGACACAGCAGGGTGTGATGGCTGATGTTGATGGTAACTTCTCACTAAAAATGATTCCTGGTGTTTATAATCTTACCTGCTCTTTCGTAGCTTATGAGGTGTTAAGTCAACAAGTTTCGGTCAGGGCCGGTGAAACAGTAACTCTTAATTTTATTATTTCTGAATCATTAATGGGAATTGATGAAGTGGTTGTTACAGCAAAAGCGAACAGGGAGGCAGAAAATATATTGTTACTGGACAGGAAAAATGCAGTTTATTCGATTGAAAGCATTGGATCCAAAGAATTATCCCGTAAGGGTGCTTCAGATATTAAATCAGGTGTAACCAAAATGGTCGGTATTACTGCTATGGGTCCTCAACAGATATTTGTAAGAGGTCTGGGCGACAGGTATAATAATGCTACCCTTAATCAGATGCCTGTTCCTTCAGGTAATCCAATAAGAAAGGTAATAGACCTGGCAATAATCCCTTCAAAGGTTGTTCAGAGGGTTGATATAAGCAAAATCTATAGTTCAGCGGCTTATGCTGATTTCTGCGGCGCTACTATTGATATTACAACAAAGGAGTATCTGAACGAAAGTTTCTTATCGTTAGACCTTGGAGTAAACTATAATACATTATCTATTAACAACAGGATGAAGTTTGAGGATGGCTTTGAAGGATTTAAGTCCATGACAGGATTTAATACTTCCCATTACGCACTTCCTTCCGAGATTGGTTCTGTTGGTGATCATGACCTTAATTTGTCTTCGCTTGTTTATGATCCGTTCTTTACCGATTTTTCCTATACTACTTCAACAATGCTTCCTGCGTTGAATATTGGTCTGGCAGGTGGTAAGAACTTTGACCTTGGGGGAAGAAACCTGAATGTTCTTTTTGCAGGTGGTATAAAAAATGATTTTGATTACTTATACGGCAGTAAAATATTTCCTGAAGCGGGTGGCTCGGTAATATTTGACTTTGGTTTTGAAAAGTGGCAATATAATGCTAATTCATCGGCGCTTGCAAGTATTAATTACGAACATAACAGCAGTAACCAAATCGATTTTAGTCTGCTATTTATTAACCATACCGCTAATTCTATCGAAGAGAATGAAGGATATCACAGTACAAACGATGGCATAATAAAAGCAAGGCGTTATGAGTATGTTAATAACCGGGTACTAAATACTGTGTTTGGGGGTGAGCATAACTCATTTAACGGTAATGACAGGCTGGAACTTGACTGGAAATTGTCTTATAGCTATTCAACTAACAATACACCTGACAGGCGGGATCTTACATGGAATTATGATGAAAATACTGAACTGTACTATTTACGGCGCGAGAATATTGCCAATTATCGTACATATATGAAAATGGTTGAACACGAGGTAGCCGGAAGACTGGATTTTAAAGTAAAACTGGGTCAAACCGGTGACGGGATTGAAAAGGGATCTGTTACTTCCGGATTGCAGTGTAAGATGAAGACCAGGGATTTTCTGGCCAGGGATTTTTTTTATGAAACCAGATATCTTCCAGGTGTTCATGATCCTGATAACCCGAGCGAATACCTGAGCGACGAAGCTTTTAGAGACGGATTACTCTCTTTAAGTGAAGGTACTGCATTGTCAAATTACTATCTGGTTTATCAGTATGTTTATGCAGCATTTGTTGAACTTAATTATAATATCACCTCCAGGTTTTTGCTTAATGTCGGACTTCGGGGTGAGTATGACGATCAATCGCTTTATTACAGAAAATCACCTGAAAGAACAACCTTTAGCGACCCATGGATAATTCAAAACAAAACCTCCACGGGTCTCTATCCGGCGCTAAACCTTAGGTATTCCCTGAGAGAGAATACAAATCTAAGGCTGGCAGCCAGTCGTACGGTTTCACGACCACTGTTTATTGAGTTAGGTCCTTTTGTTAACAGGGGAATGTATGGTGAGCATAATACATTTGGTAATCCTGAACTAACAAATTCATATAACTATAATCTGGATCTGAAATATGAAGTGTTTCCAAATCCGGGTGACCTCTTCAGCTTCACGGTTTACGGAAAATATATTGTAAATCCTATTGAGAAATATTATAAGGCAAGCTCTTCCCGCCTGGTATCATGGATGAATACCAAAGATGCCAAACTATCAGGTTTTGAAGTCGAATTCAGAAAAAAGATCGCTAATTTGATGACTTCCGAAAATTTCATCTCACCTCTACAACTGGGCATCAACTTTGCTTACCTGTATTCGCGGATTGATCTGGGTGATGAGGTTGGTATAAATACTAATGCAGTACGACCACTTCAGGGAGCTTCGCCTTATCTTTTAAATGCAGATATTACCTATCCGGTAATTTTCGAAAATGGAAATATTGTCTTTTCAGTATTATATAACCTGTTTGGTAAGCGTATCTACGCTGTTGGCACAGATGGTAAGGATGATATTTATGAATTACCGATCAATACCCTGGATGCTCTTATATCTTCTTCAATAGGTGAAAGATTAACTATTAAGGCGAACTTCAAGAATATACTGAACCCAAATTTTGTTAAGAATCTGACAATAGGCGAAGAAGAAATGATTGTTGATGAATACAGGATTGGTATGTCTTTCGGACTTGGACTCAGCTATAAATTTTAATAATTAACAAACATTTATTAATCAAAATTGCTAATAATCTGAAACTAATGAAAACAATTAAAGCTTTATCGACATTCGTAACACTAATCTTTGTGTTATCAATAATTATGAACTCCTGTAAACCTGAGGAAATAATTGATCCTGCTGACAAGGGAGTAAATGTTCGTGATGGTGGAGCATTGCTTTTGGGAAGCTATGCAGAGAATATTACACTGACAAGTGATGTTACTTATCTGCTTTCGGGTGGTGTTCATTTTGAATCAGGAACGATCCTTACAATCCAACCCGGAACAATTATTGAATCTGATCCAACCATTACTGCTGCTCCATATTGCTACCTTATGATTGAAAAAGGTGCAACGATTAACGCACAGGGAACAACAAACGCACCAATAGTTTTTACTTCCGGAGTTGCAACACCGTCTCCGGGCGATTGGGGTGGTCTTATTATTAATGGTAATGCACCTGTAAATTTGGGTGTTGATGTCGATTCTGAAATCGCAGGCTATCCATATGGCGGAACGAATGCAACAGATAATTCAGGCATTATTAAATATGTGGTTGTAGAATACGGTGGAGCAAAAATTGATCCTGATACTGAGCATAACGGATTTACTTTCAATGGTGTAGGTAATGGAACAACAGTAGAGTATATCGAAGCTATTAATGGAACAGACGATGGGATTGAGATGTTTGGAGGAACTGTTAATTTGAAATATGTTGTAAGCTGGAGTAATACTGATGATGGTTTTGACTGGACTTATGGATGGAGAGGAAATGTTCAGCATATGGTTATTAAGACCGGAAACTTTGGTGACCGTGGAATTGAAGGTGATAATAATAGTGGTAATTATGCAGCTGAACCTTTCTCTGAGCCAATACTTTCGAATGTTACAATAATATCATCAGGAACCCAGAACGAAGATAGTAAAGATCCCCAGGGTATTGAGATGAGAAGAGGAACCAAAGGGAAATATTATAATATGATTATAACCGGTTTTTTGGGAAGTAGTGTCAGGGTAAGTGATGAACAGACTCATAACAATGTTGAGAACGGCTCACTTGAATTCGACTATGGTTATATGGACGGAGCCCCTGAATATAAGGTTTCAGGAATCATAACCTCAGGGAATGAGTTTGAAGCGAGCACTAATGTTATGATTAACCAGACCATAACTCTTTCAGGCACTAACGGTTATATCGGAACCTTTTCCGGTGGATTTGACGTTAGCACAATAAACAGTTGGTTTGATTCAACTGATTATATCGGAGCAGTAAAGTCTGACGCAACATGGCTTGATGGCTGGACGGATTTTTAACTTCAAAATAAAATTGATTTGCCAAAATCAATAAAGGGTTTTCTCCATCCGAAACCCTGGAAAAGGCGCACTTTTATTAGCGCCTTTTTTTTATATTATAAAACGGGATATTCTTATTATTGTTTACTTGGATAAGTAGTAGGGTAGTTTATGAAACATACCACTCGTAAAGTGATTTATTTTGCTTTTATATTTTTTTTTTAAGATCGTCTCTCATGTTCGTAATTATGCGAACAAAGATGATAATAATATTATAGATGGAATACTAAAACACTGAATAAAGTAAAAAACAGTTTTCTTCACCGAAGTTATAAGGGTAATTAATAACAAAGATATTTCTTCTGTATAGCTAGATTAGCAGTGATTTAATAATATGATAGTACGTGGCTTGATGGCTGGACGGATTTTTAAAAATAAAGACGCAATAAAGTTACTCTATTGCGTCTTTAAGTATATCAATTTTTATCTTATTATTGATCTAATGTATAATAAATTGTTAATCTTGGTCTCATATAGTCAACAGTATAATCGCTTGATGCAAAACGAAAACCCGGAAACATCTCGGTAGGGTAGAGTTTAAATAGCATACCGTAACCAGAGACTGCAGAAGTACTAACTGAAGGTACAAACAGGCGTGTTACATCTACATCGATAAAATTAACATTTCTTATAAAGGGTGAAATATAGATCTGGTTTTCAGCAATCGATAAGGGTGAGTTATTCCATGTAACTTTCTCCTCCTCCCATGGCTCAACAACCTTTTGTAATACAGCACCATACCATATAATATTCGTACTGGAAAGAGCGGGATCGGTAATAAACAAAGTTGTATCCCATGGTACAGGAAGGTCATAAGAAAGTCTTAGAAAAACTCGTTTTATTATAGCTGACTTTGGTAATTGGTTCTTGTCAAACCATATCAGACTTCTGTTTGAACGCATAACGGTAAGTGGTGATTCAGACAGAAAAGTAGCTTCGAAATACTTATGATCTCCAAAGTTTGTATCCGGCTCCAGGTTGGAAATCATAGCATCTTTCCCGTCTTCAGGCCCAGGCTGAAGAACAAGTCTCTTATATTCGTTGCTACTCCATGGTATTTTCAAAACCAGGGGATTTTCCGGGGAGGTAGCTTTTAGTTGACGAGCAGTAAATTGCATTCTTTGAGGCAAAAATCCCTCCTTCTCCAGAACAAAGTAGTAAATATCTGATCCTCCCCTGATAACCAGATGATTTACTCTGGCTTCGAGTTTAAAGGAGTAATGCCAGTTATTATCGGCATATACCGTTAGTTTTGCCTGTGTGAGACGGGTAGGAGTCATCAACAATGGATTATCCAGGATACAGATCGCATAAAAATGTAACGGTTCAATAACCTGTATTCCAAAATTAACATACCCGAACTGATCGGGAGTATAGCTATTTACCGGCAAAACTTCAGGTTTGATACTGGTGACCTGATCAGCATTTATTTTGAAGTGTAATGGCAGAGGTTTGTCTACCAGGTAGGTAAGAGGAGAACCAACCAGTGGGGCGGCATAAATGACTCTGCCAGATGGATTTATGACCATAAATTTAGTCAGTTTGAATTCACCGGTCCTTAATTCTATATTCTCGCTTACAAAACTGGTTCCAAATTGATAAATCGGTATTAATTCATCATTTAGAACCTGATTCCCATTCATATCCTCAACAGATACTAACAGGTGATAAGAAGCTACTTCGGTACTGTCACCGATAGCTGATTTGGTCTGCCCCGGATCATCGGGTAAATTGAGTATAAATTCGGCCTCACCGACACCTGTGTTTTCGCCATTTCTCTCCTCACATGAAGAAACACCGACTACAGCCAGTACGATCAGGGTAAATTGAATTGATCTGAATAAAGTTTTCATTTTTTACTGTTTTAGTTAAACCATAAACAGACTCCTCTTTTCACAATGTCAAAGAATAGAGAGCCATATAAAGAGAGTTACTTCAAATTAAATGCCACAATTGTCAAAACTGAAAACTCAATGATGATTTCCGGAAGTGCTGTTATATTCTGATTATTGTTTATTTGAATAAGTAGTAGGGTAGTTTATGAAACATAACACCCGTAAAGTGATTTATCTTGCTTTTTTATATTTTTTTATTATGTTTACTCTAGGTTCTGTTTTTTTGTTCTTATTTAACGATTCCAGCTTTGAGAACGAAAATATTTTTACAGGCAGAATTTGATATAAGAGTTCTTATTATTCTAGTGAACCAACTATATTAAGAGATATTATGCAGACCCAAAAATGTAAGCATCAATGGGAAATGGTTAATACCAACCCTGGTTTTATTCTCACAGAAGCATGTCATAAGTGTAGCCAGGTATCAACATATTTCTCCCGGGAGGATAATCCACCGTTTGAAGAATACAGAGATGGTGAACATTTCTGGAACGTGATGGCAAGTGCTCAGTCTGTCAGGTTTGACCTGAAATGTAAATTATGCAACACTCTTGTTACATTTGACGAGCTATCCAGTTTATTGCTTTGCACAGGATGCAAAAAAGATTGCGATGTGTACAGACTGATGGAGAAATATTCAGGTAAACGCATATGGTTTTATGTTGCTTTTGGGTTTAAACCGTATGCAGATAAATTAATGTTGAGCGATGAAAAGATAAAGATCCTGGAGGATTATTATAATCAAAGGCGGGATTCAACCAACTCCTCCATTAAAATTGTGTCATTTGAAATGATAGATGATCCTGACTCATGTGCCGGGGAGTTCATAATAGACAGCAGTATGTTACTGCTTGCACCCCCTGAGAAAAAGTAAACTGTTAATAAACTCTCATATAAAACGTTATTATGAAATTAAATGAGATTATTGAGAAATTATCCCTTAAGGTACTAACCAATCTGGAAGACAAGGATATAACAGGTGTGTATATATCCGATATGCTTTCGGATGTAATGAGCAAAGCCGGAGCCGGTAATATTTGGGTTACCATTCAGTCCCATAAGAATATTATAGCTGCTGCCAACCTGATAGATATTGCAGCAATAATAATATCGCAGGGAACAGATATTCCTGAGGAGACCATTGAACTGGCTAATCGTTATAATGTTGTTCTTCTGGGTTCTGATGATTCAACCTTTGTGTTAGGAGGTAAACTTTATCAGATTGGAATAGCATAAGTGATATCCCGGTCTATGAAGGAATCAATCCCTAATATAGTCGATATAAAGCGTATTCAGGAAACTCTTAAGGCAAAGCTCTGGGTGAAGAATACCGCTGAAGGTGAATATATAACAGGTATTTATGCCTCTGACCTGATGAGCGATGTTCTTGCGTATGGTAATTCAGGATCAGTGCTTCTGACCGGACTGAACTCAGTTCAGGCAGTAATCTCTGCTTATATGGCAGAATTTAAAGGCATCATATTTATCAGGGGTAAAGTGCCGGAAAAGGAAACTCTGAATTTTGCTAAAGAAAAGGGCTTATTCATATTCTCAACAGAGGATGATATGTTTGAAGCCTGTGTCAAAATTGCGAATATCGAAGGAAAGGCTCCTGAAATAATTGATGAGACTAAAACAGAAAAAAAAGCCTGGAATATCATTACTCATACCTTTTATATTGATGGTCAGGATTTTGCGAGTGCAGGGATGGTGTCAACACAAGTGAAGGCTATATTGAAATCAATTGGATATGACCCGTTATTGATCAGAAGGGCAGCTATCTCCACCTACGAAGCCGAAATGAATGTAGTGATGCATGCCAGGAAAGCTGAAGTAACTCTGACAGCAAGCGATAAAGAGATATATATAATAATCATTGATGAAGGAAAAGGTATCAAAGATATCGACCAGGCGATGCAGGTAGGATACTCGACAGCCACAGAGGAGCAAAGAGCACTGGGTTTTGGAGCTGGTATGGGTTTGCCGAATATAAAAAAGAATGCTGATGTCCTGGAAATTGATAGCGTAGTGGATACCGGGACGAGGATGGAAATAGTTTTTTATGTAAAATGAGATATTATCATTCACATGTAATAATCCAGGAAAAGTGCACTGGCAGGCTGACATGTATAAGAACCTGTCCAACCCAGGCTCTGCGTTATCGAAACAATTCGATCATATTCCATGATGACCTCTGTGTTGACTGCGGTGCATGTATAAATGCGTGCGAGGAGGGTGTGTTTGTTCCTATTATTGACGAGATAGCCGATTTTGAGAAATTTGAATTCAAAATTGTCATCCCATCCCATACTCTTTATACTCAGTTTGGGCTGAATGTCCATCCCGGACTGATTCATCGCGCACTGTTAAACATTGGTTTTGATGCAGTGCACGAGATTTCAAAACATGCCTATGAATTGAGTTATGTTGTTTCGGAAAGTCTTAAATCAAACATACAGCGCAAACCAATAATAAGTAACTTCTGTCCATCACTTATAAGATTGGTACAAGTCAGTTATCCGAATCTGATTGATTTGATCTCTCCGTTTGATGTTTCGCGTGAACTGGCAGCAAAAGAGGCCAAGGTAAAATATTCCCGTGAACTCGGTCTGTCACAGGATAAAATAGGGGTCATCTTTATCAGTCCCTGTCCGGCCATGGTGGTTTCGATAAAACAACCGGCTGAAAAAGATAAATCATGGATCGATGGTGCTATCTCAATCAATGATATTTATAACAGCATACTCCCGGAAATCCTAAGAATCCAGGAGGAATCTTCAGAAGAGGCAGAGAATGACTTTTTCTATTATGGTAAGAGCTGGGGTGTACTTGGTTCAATTCAAAAGCATCATGATCCGGAACATACTATATCAGTGGCCGGTATAGATAATATTAAGATGATATTGGATGACATTGAAGATTCCAGACTTCAGAATGTAGATTATATTGAAGCATTTACCTGTCCTCAGGGATGTATCAGTGGGGCTTATTGTGTGGAAAATCCTTATATCTCCAGAAACACAGCTATTATGTTTGAAAAAAGATATGGAGATCCTCCTGAAATTGATAATAAAGAAATTCATCTCAGGATGGATAAGAATTATTATAAGTTAGACAAGAAGGTAATACCAAGGATTACACGGTCAATGAGCGGGGACATAACCATCTCGATAAAAAGAATGAATCAAAAACAAAAGATTCTGAGGAAGCTTCCTAATAAAAACTGTGGCTTATGTGGAGCTCCGACATGCGAAACTTTTGCACAGGATTGTGCCTGGGGTGATGCTGAACTGACCGATTGTATTTTTCTGAAATCAAATTCCCATTGAAACCAGTATTTTATGAACCAACTGAACTCATCATTCACTGAAACTCTGAACAACCATTTGGTTGAAGAAGGCAGCCTGATACCACTTCTGCAAAAAGCTCAGGAACAGGATGGATACATCTCACCGGAAAAAGTCGCACAAATTTCAGAGTATCTGAAAATGACCGAAAGCCAGGTCTATGGTGTAGCCTCTTTTTATTCTCAGTTCCGGTTTACTCCACCAGGCGAACATTCAATAAGTGTTTGTCTTGGAACAGCATGCCATGTAAACGGAGGCGAAACCTTGCTTAATACCATAGGAAGAGATCTGGATGTAAGACCGGGAGAATCAACTTCTGACAAGAAGTTTGATCTGAAAAGGGTTGCCTGTCTGGGATGCTGTGCCCTGGCTCCGGTTGTAAAGATCGATGATGATATTTACAGCAAGGTGAATGTCGTTAAACTTAAAGAGATTATAAGCAATTATGAGTAATATAGATACTATCCGGAAGAAAAGTGTCGCTGAATGGAAGGATCTAAACCAACCTGAAGAGCCCGTTATATTTCTCGGTATGGCCTCCTGTGGTAAAGCTGCCGGTGCTGATAAGGTTAAAAAGGCAATACAGGAAGCACTTAAGAAGCATAAGATAAAAGCCAGGTTGATCGAGGTCGGATGTATTGGGACCTGTTACCTTGAACCAATTGTCGATATTGTTGCTTACGGGCAACCACGAATCTCTTATGGTAACGTTGACGAAAAAAGAGCCGAATTTATAGTACGGAAGCATCTTGTGGAAAAAGACCTCTCCAAAACACATCCACTTGGTCATCTGGGCGTGGAATCATTTAATGGAATTCCTCACCTATTTGAGCATCCAATGCTTAAATCGCAGGTCAGGATTGTTACAAAGAATTGCGGACTAATAGATCCGGGTAGTATTAATCATTACCTGGCCAATGATGGGTATTCCGGATTTTCAAAAGCCTTGAAGAAAAGACCTGAGGAAGTGATCGAAGAGATCAGCCATGCAGGATTAAGGGGGAGGGGAGGTGCTGGATTTCTCACTGGTCGCAAGTGGAAGACATGTCATGATACTAAGTCAGATGTAAAATACCTGGTATGCAATGCCGATGAAGGTGATCCCGGAGCATTTATGAACCGGCTTCTAATCGAGAGCGATCCCCATGCCCTGCTTGAAGGTATGCTTATCGCTGCCTACGCAATAGGTGCTACACTGGGATATATTTACATACGTGCTGAATATCCGCTTGCAATATTAAGATTGCAGAATGCGCTGAAACAGGTAACAGATATTGGTTTGCTTGGAAAAAAGATATTGGGATCAGAGTTTTCATTCTCAATTAAGATTAAAGAGGGTGCCGGTGCCTTTGTTTGCGGGGAAGAAACGGCATTGATACATTCAATTGAAGGTAAGAGGGGGATGCCAAGAACCAGGCCTCCCTTCCCGGCTCAGAAGGGATTATATCAGAAACCAACTGTGATAAATAACGTTGAAACCCTGGGTACTGTGCCTCATATACTTAGAAATGGTTCTGAGTGGTACCGTCAGTTTGGGGTGGAAGGGAACTTTGGCACAAAAACATTCTCTCTTGTCGGGAAAATAAGAAGATCAGGATTAATTGAAGTTCCTCTTGGGACTCCATTACGAAAGATCATATTCGATATAGGAGGAGGTACACAGAAACCATTTAAAGCAGTACAGACGGGGGGACCATCCGGCGGTTGTATCCCTTTGGAATTGCTTGATACACCTGTGACTTACGAAACTCTGGCAAATATTGGGTCAATAATGGGCTCAGGCGGATTGATCGTTTTGGATGATGATACCTGTGTTGTTGATCTTGCAAGATATTTCCTCGATTTCATACAGCAGGAATCATGTGGAAAGTGTACGCCATGTCGTGTAGGTACCCGCCACATGGTTGAAATGCTTGAGACGATCTGTCATGGTGAAGCTTCACCGGATATACTGGACAAACTGGAGTCGATGGCAAAGCTCGTGCAATCCACATCATTATGTGGTTTGGGCCAGACGGCGCCTAATTCAGTACTTACAACCTTAAAGTACTTCCGTCCTGAATATGTTAAGCATGTAAATGAATACTATTGTCCTGCTCTTGTATGTAGCGATTTGATTGAATATTCGATTGTTGAGGAAAATTGTACCGGGTGTCAGCGCTGTGTGAGTGTTTGTCCTACCGGAGCTATTACAGGACCAAGGTCAGAGCCTCATAATCTTGATATTTCCAAATGTATCAAATGCCGTGCTTGTTATGATGTATGTCGTTTTGATGCTATTGCAGGTAATGCTATTGTAATTACATCGGGAAAAGAATAATGGAGATAATAATAAACAATAAGACCATCGAGGTCAACAGAGAATTGACAGTTCTTGAGGCTGCAGAAGAAAATGGGATATACATCCCAAAAATGTGTGCCCATCCTGAACTTGTCCCATATGGAGGTTGTCGTCTCTGCATAGTGGAAATTGAAGGAAGAAAAGGATATCCAACTTCATGTACAACCCTTGTTGAGGATGGGATGATAGTTCGTACTGACTCAAATATCCTTCAGGAGATGCGTATCAATCTGGTACAGTTGATTCTAAGTGAACATCCTTCTGCATGCCTGTTATGTGAGGATATTGACGGATGCTCGCTATTCCAGGAAACAATACGTAAGGTTGGAGTTACAACAGGTTGCAGGTGGTGTCCGAAAGATAAGGATTGTGAGTTGCAGAGAGTGGTGGAGTCCTTCGGTATCAGTGAGCTTTCTCTCCCCGGATTATACAGGGATCTTCCTGTTGAAAAATATGACCCATTCTTTGATAGGGACTACAATCTGTGCATATACTGTGGACGCTGTGTGCGAATTTGCGATGAATATCGTAAAAGCTCCGTTCTTGCTCTGAGGCAGAGAGGAAAACATACTACCATAGGGCCATCCTTTGATGACAATCATACTGACGCCGGTTGTGAATATTGCGGTGCATGTGTCTCAGTATGCCCTACCGGAGCAATGTCAGAGAAGAGCAGAAAATGGTGGGGGAATCCTGATACCTATACTTCATCTGTTTGTCCGCTGTGCAGCATAAATTGCGAGATACAGGTACTTAGCCTGCACAATAAGATAGTTGGTACTATTCCACCTGGAAATCCTCATGAGACAGCTGGAGAGTTATGTGTTAAAGGACGGTTTTGCCTGAGTGAGATAGTAAACCGTACTGAGAGAATACTTGAACCACAGTTCCGCTATCCTGAAGGCTATGGAATTGTTCAATGGGATGAAGCTATTGCAAAGGGAAGTGAACTGCTTAATGCCACTCTTCCAGGGAGGTCTGCAGTTTTTCTTTCACCTGATCTTTCATTGGAGGAGTATCAGGCTGCTAAGATTTTTTCAGAAAAAGTACTGAAAACGGATGAAATTACATCATCCCGTTTAGACAGTAAACAGATCGCCTGTACAAAGCTGGCTTTTGACTCAGTTCCTCTCGAAAAGGTCAAAAAGGCTGACCTGATTATCTCCTTTTTCCTCAATGGTAATTACAATTATGGCCCCTTGACTATGGCTGTTAAAGAGGCTGCTTCATCAAATATACCATATTATCAGATTGGTTGGATAAAAGACACAACATCAAGATTTGCCAGACATAATATCATTCCGGCGCCGGGAGATGAAGTGAAGATTCTTGACAAGATTATTGAATGTCTTGAAAATGGGACCTGTGATAATGATGTGATCAGGGAACTGTCAGATCAATTAAGGGAAATTGGCAATACGGTGTTAATAGTTGGACCGTGGATACTCTCATTAACCAATTTTACCATAATTCTTGACAGGATCAGGAAGATAATAAGCATTACAGGGTCAAAGCTGTATATGCCTGATCCTTATGGAAATCTCAAAGGTATGCTGGCATCTGTTGCTCTGAAACCGCTTGAGTCAGTTATTGAAAAGATCAACAGGGGTGAAATAGATCTGATGTATCTTATTGGAGATATTCCGATTTCAGCAAGAAAAAAGGTTAAACATGTTTTTTACCAGAGTGCTTTCCCTGCACCGGAAGACCTTATTCCGGATGTGATCCTCCCATCAACTCTATGGGGCGAAAGAGGTGGTACATGGGCTGGTAAAAATGGCAGCACTGTTATGCTAAAGCAGGTCGCAAAAGCGCATGATTATGCACTTTCTCATATAGAAATATTTACCCGTTTTGCTTCTGCATCTAAGGTGAAAGGTGCCAATGCTGCTATTAAAAGTAAATCAGGAAAAGTCCCGGTAAAATTGAAACCAAAAATGCCCGATGAGTTTGCATTAGCTTCAGTCCGGACTACCCTGGTGTCTCCCGGAAAAAAATTACCATTTGTAATAGTACAGGAAAAGTCACCGCATGTCTATATGAATCTGGATTTAAGTATTGGGATAGATGGTTTTAGTGAACTGGTTAAGCCTGGTCATGTGCAGATAAATGTATCAGATGCAAAAGAGATGGAAATAAAAGATGGTGATTCTGTTCATATCTCGAATGCCAGAACAGAAAAGACTTACCAGGTGGTGGCAAGAAAGAACATTCACAGGGGTGTAGCCTACCTTACCATCCTGAATGAGCGGAGTGATTTCAAATGTAATCCATGTTACGTAAATATAAGGAGAGCTGATGTTTAAAATAATCGAAAGAAAATCGATAGTCCCCAACCTCCATCTGCTGGTGGTTCACGCCCCCGACGTAGTTGAAACGATACAACCGGGTCAGTTTGTAATTATTCATTGCGGTGAAGGATCGGAACGGATACCACTCACAGCAGCTGACTGGGACAGGGAAGAAGGGACCCTGTCAATTGTATTCATGGAGGTAGGAACCTCAACAGGAAAGCTGGCTATGTTGCAGCCAGGTGATGAAATCCCGACAGTTGTAGGTCCGCTTGGAGTGCCTATAGAGATTGAAAAATTTGGTGTGGTTGTTTGTATTGGTGGTTGCTTTGGACTGGGTTCAATCTTTCCGGTTGTGAGGGCTTTGAAAGAAAAGGGGAATGAAGTGATAACTATGCTGGAAGGCAGAAGTAAAAATCTTTTATACTGGGAGGAAAAACTGTCAAAGTACAGTGATAAGGTAATAAAACTTACACGGGACGGCAGTTATGGCTATAAGGGTCATGTAAAAAAAGGATCTGAGTTACTGCGGGAACTGGGAATAAAACCCGACAGGGTGATAGCTAACGGGTGTACTACACTTTCATACCTCGCTTCAAGGGACTATGCACACTTCGATGTACCTGTGATTGTTACCCTCAATACTATTATGATTGATGGAACAGGCATGTGCGGTGTTTGTCGTTGTACTGTTGATGGCAAGATGAAATTTGCCTGCGTCGATGGTCCAAGCTTCGATGGCAGGCTTGTCGATTGGGAAGAGCTGGCTGCAAGAAGAAAACAGTACATATCAGAAGAAGCATTTCTTGTTCACCATTCAGGATGTGGAGGATTTTAAAATGGCAGGAAAGAAAAAACTCAACCTAAACAGGGTGGATATGCCCAAGCAGGCAGATTTCATCCGTAAACGTAATTTTAAAGAGGTCGCCCTTGGATACAGTGCTGAAGATGCAATTGAGGAGGCGGGCAGGTGTCTTGACTGTAAAAAACCTTTTTGTGTTGATGGATGCCCGGTTGAAATAGATATCCCGGGTTTTATCAGAGCAATAGCAGAAGAGGATTTTGCCCTTGCAATAAAAATATTAAAAGAAAAGAATTGTCTTCCAGCAGTCTGCGGGAGGGTTTGTCCCCAGGAAGAGCAATGTGAAATAAAATGTATTCTTGAAAAGAAAGGTGCTCCGATAGCCATTGGACGTCTCGAACGGTTTGCTGCAGAGTGGGAATCACAACAGGACAGTATTGAAATGCCTGTGATTGATGATAAAACAGGCAAAAAAGTTGCTGTTATTGGTTCTGGACCTGCCGGGATAACTGTGGCAGGGGATCTGATATTACAGGGACATGATGTAACAATGTATGAAGCCCTTCATGAGCCCGGTGGTGTACTTACTTATGGGATACCTGAATTCCGTTTACCGGCAAGTGTGGTTACACGGGAAATAGAATACCTGCAAAAATTGGGGGTCAAACTTATATGCAATTTTGTTGTAGGTAAAACAAGATCATTAAAGAAGATACTTGATGAGTACGATGCAGTTTTTGTTGGCACCGGAGCCGGACTCCCATGGTTTATGAATATACCGGGAGAAAACTTGAATGGAGTATATTCTGCCAATGAGTATCTGACACGTGTTAACCTTATGCGTGGTTTTCAGTATCCAAAAACCTATACCCCCGTTGTAAGACATAAAAAAGTGGCTGTAGTTGGCGGTGGTAATGTGGCAATGGATTGCGCCAGAACGGCTCTCAGGCTTGGTGCAGAAGAGGCTGTAATTGTTTATCGCAGATCAGAGACCGAACTTCCTGCTCGTGAAGAGGAGTACGAGAATGCTGATGAGGAAGGAGTTAAATTCAGTTTCTTAACACTGCCTGAAAAACTTTACGGGGATAAAAATGGTTGGCTTAAAGAGATAGAATGTTCAAAGATGGAACTGGGTGAACCTGACGCATCAGGAAGACGGAGACCAATAAGAATTGATGGTTCAGAATTCAGGATGAAGATGGATGCCTGTATTGTTGCCATTGGAAACAGTCCAAACCCGATTATCCCTCAGACTACCCCTGAACTTGCGGTATCAAAATGGGGAACTATTGAGGTGGATGAGGAGTCCTTTAAGACGACTATCGATAGGGTATGGGCAGGTGGTGATATTGTATCGGGAGCTGCAACTGTGATCCTGGCTATGGGAGCTGGCCGGAAAGCTGCACGGTCTATGCATGAATATCTTAGCAGCCTGACTTAAGCCTTTTTGCAATTTTTTGTTTAAGATCATCTAAAGAATCATCCAACTGAATCTCCTTAAATCCACGGGCTATCCCTTTATCCAGTATTACAGACTGCTTTTCATAGCGCTGGCAGGCATCACACATTAATTTATGTACTTTTAGCTGGAGCTTCTCCTTAAATGAGAGCCTGAAATGAAGTCTCTTCTCAATCATTTCGGTAGCTTTCAGACAGGAAAGAAACAGTATATGCATTATTTTTTCCATTTGCACTTCAGTCTTGAAACCAATTCACCTCGACACACTCCCTTAGTTGCAACTTTGCCCTGTGAATTATCTGCCAGTAATTAGTAGGGGCAAGTTCGAGTTCCTGACAAATATCTTCACCCTTCTTATTCATCAGGTATTTCAATTTTACGCACATGATCCACTGTTCGGGCAGGGCATCAAGGCACTCTTTTAATATCTTCTGAAACTCGTCATCATCAAGAAGATTCTTCTCTTCATGGTGCCAATCAGCAGGCTTTTTGCTATGATACCATGTCCCGTTTACATCAAAGAAGTTTGAAAGCGTTTGATCATCCTTTTCAACAGGGTTGTTAACCTTTTTTCTATAAACATCAATGATCTTATAGTTAAGTATTGATATGAGCCACGTTTTAGGAGAGCTGTCTCCTTTGAAAGAAGTCAGCTTCTCGGCTGCGGCCAGAAATGTATCTTGCACAAGATCTTTTGCAAGTTCAGGGTCAGTAACTTTATGGATTGCCCACGAATAGAGGTCATTTGTATATTTCCCAACCCATTCGCCGAGATTATGCTTTTTTTCAGTCATAAAAATCGTTATGTGCCATAAATGTAAGAATATATCCCGATACTGAAAATCATAGGAGGGTTAATAGTGGGTATAAATCTGGTTGAGAAAATGGTTGAATCGTGGAGTTTTGTAATCGTGTAATCGTTGAAATATTTTTAGGACGAGTCAATAAATGAAACAAACGATTTACCTTGCCATTTATATTTTGTCCCCGCCGAAGCGGGATCTTCGCTTCGCTTCGACTTTTGTCGTTTCCTGGTACCCGGCACCCGGTACCCGGTACCTTTTCACTCCTGGTCCGTTAATTAAACCCGATCTATCATGATTTTGAACAATAAATACTTTAACTTTATTGGAAAGTCATAAACATATGAATACAAAGATCAATCTTCTTCTGATCGAAGATTCTCCTGATGATGCAGAACTAATTCTGGATGAAATTAAGGGAGGGGGATTTGATCCGGTATGGACAAGGATCTGTACTGCTGAGGAGCTTAAGGAGATCTTGCCGGACCGTGAATGGGATATGGTTCTTTGTGATTACGTTTTGCCGGGTTTTTCAGGCCTTGAAGCCATAAAGATCATTAAGAGATCAAACCCTTTGGTTCCGGTAATTTTAGTTTCCGGACATGTGGGTGAAGATAAGGCAGTTGAAGCGATGCAATCAGGGGCATCCGATTATATACTTAAAGATAATCTTATCAGATTGGTACCTGCAATACAGAGGGAGATTTCCGAATACAAATCCCGGAAAATCGCATTTGACAGGGCTCAGAATCTGTCGAGACGCCTTGAGACGATAAGGGAGGATGAGCGAAAAGAGATTGCAAAAAATCTTCATGATGATCTTGGACAAATTTTAACAGCCATAAAGATGGATCTTAGCTGGTTGGAGAAGAGAATTATTGTTAGTGATCCCCGGTTGAAAGATAAAATGACATCAATAAAGGAGCTTGTTGATCATTCTATTCAAACTGTTCAGAGATTGTCTTCAGACTTGCGACCCAGCATACTGGATGACCTTGGCTTATTAGAGGCATTCAAATGGCAACTCGGTCAGTTTAGTGAACGTACAGGCCTTTCCCTGAAACTTGATCTCCCGGATAATGATCCGGATCTGTTACCTGAACAGGCAGTTTCTGTCTTCAGAATTGTGCAGGAGGCACTGACCAATATTGCCAGGCATGCAGATGCCACTGAAGTTCAGGTAACTATTCAAAAAAACAGAGAGGAATTTACGATCCTGATCAAAGATAATGGAAAAGGAATCTCAGACGAGCAGATCAATTCACCGGAATCATTAGGGATAATGAGTATGAAAGAACGGGTGTTTCATTGGAACGGTAGAATCGTAATTTCAGGAAAAAAGGATAAAGGAACCAGCATTCAGATAAGATTTATGCTCCAAAACAAAAGATAAAGCAAATATGTCAAAGGTCAGATGTCAAATGTCAAATGTGAAGAGCAAATATGTCAAAGGTCAGATGTCAAATGTCAAATGTGAAGAGTAAATATGTCAAATGTAGAATGTTGAGAGAAAAATTGTAGATTTAAGTGTATGAAAAAACTAATAACAGAGAGATTTTTAGAGTTTGCAGCCATAATTGTTAAAATTGGAAAAAAACTTAACAAAACTTTTGAAGGCAGACATGTTTATGGTCAACTGTTTCGTTCCGGCACCTCTTCAGGTGCTAATTATGAAGAATCACATTCTGCACAAAGTCCTCGGGATTTTATTCATAAAAGAGAAGTTGCATTAAAAGAACTTCGTGAATCTTTATTCTGGTTACGATTAATTGAGAAAGTAAAGTTTATACCTGAAAAAGACCCGGATTTAGTTTTTCTGTTAAAAGAAAATCAGGAGTTAATTAATATTATCGCAAAAGCAATTTCAACAATGAAGAAAAAAAATAACATTTGACCTTTAACATTTGCCATCATACATTTGCCATTTGACATCATACATTTGCCATTTGCCATTTGCCATCATACATTTGACCTTTGACTTTTGACATCATACATTTGCCATTTGACCTTTGACATCATACATTTGCCATTTGCCATTTGACATCATACATTTGCCATATATAATGACTCGCTTTCTTATCATAGACGATCATCCCATTGTGCGGAAAGGCCTTCGGCAGACACTCGAAGAACTACCCGGTGTAATTAAAATTACTGAAGCAGGTGATTCTCATGAAGGACTCAGGGTATTTCGGGATTGTGATTTTGATGTGGTATTGCTTGACATCAATCTTCCGGGAAAGAGCGGATTTGAAATACTTGCTGATATGAAATCAATGAAACCGGACATACCGATATTGATCATCAGCATGTATCCTGAAGAGCAATATGCAATCAGGGCATTGAAGTCCGGAGCATCGGGTTACCTGACAAAAGCAATGGCAGCAGATGAGTTGCCTGTTGCAATACGAAAATTGACTTCAGGAGGCAAATATATCACCCCTTCTATTGCAGAAAAGATAGTTAATGGTTTTGATTCGCCAGGTCCAAAACATGATTTGCTTTCAAACAGGGAATTTGAGGTAATGATCTGTATTGCAAAAGGAAAGCCAATTAAGGAGATAGCATCCATGCTCTCAGTAAGTGAAAAGACAGTAAGCACTTATCGCAGCCGGATACTTGAAAAAATGGATATGCAATCAAATGCCGATATTGTTAAATATATGATCCGGGAGAATTTGATCGATTGAGTACTACCTGATTCGACCACAACCTGTAAACCTGTAACCTGTAACCTGCAACTTGCAACTTGCAACTTGCAACTTGCAACTTGCAACTTTCTTCTTCTTCCTACTCCATACTTGTCAGGATTTCCCTACACCAAAATCAGGCTTCCCCGACAACCTATAGCACTCAATTCTTACATCCCGATTAAAAGGTATGGCATATCTTGCATAAGAAATTATTTCTCTGCAACAGAGTAGCGTAAACAATATTATATGAAACAGATGAAAAAACTAGTTAATATTTTAATGATTGAAGATTTTCAGGATGATGCAGAACTGATAAGCTTTGAACTTGACAGGGGAAAAATTGATCATAAGATCACCAGGATCTGGGAAATTGATAAACTGGAAGATGAGCTTCAAAAACTGGTTTGGGACCTGGTCCTTTGTGACTATTACCTTCCGGGATTTAACGGGGCTGATGCGATAAGAATTATTCGGAAAAAAAGGCCCGATTTACCAATCATCCTTGTATCTGGAATGGTAGGGGACGAAAAGGCCGTTGAAGTTATGAAACTGGGAGCCAGGGATTATATTCTTAAAGACAATCTAAATCGTCTGATCCCTGCTGTTAAAAGAGAAGTTTATGATTTTAAACTACGGCAAACTCACTTAAATACAGAGAAAGCACTTGAGATACAGACTTCCCTTTCCCAGGTTTTCATTGATCATATTCCTGCCAGTGCCAGGCTTGTTGAGAAGAAAACTTATAGGGTATTATCAGCAAACAATTATGCACTGAAACATGGCACTATTCCGGGAAAGAAGTGCTATGAGTACAATCCTGGACAGAAAGAGCCATGCCCCAATTGTAAACTACATGATTTAGGAGAGGGGAACCGACACATTAATGCTGAGTCAAAAGAAAATGGAGATACCTATGATGAACATTGGGTAAATATAGATGAAAACCTGGCCCTTCATTACACCTTTAATATTACTGAAAGGAAACAATCTGAAAAAGAACTCATACAGGCGAAAGAGGAGGCAGAGGAGTCTGATCGCCTGAAATCAGCATTTCTTTCAAATATGTCACATGAGATCAGAACTCCAATGAATGCTATTATTGGGTTTACCCAGATACTGAAAGATAATACGATAACAGATGATGAGCGGAATTCTTATATTGAGATTATTGAGCAGAGCGGAAACAACATGCTGAATCTTCTTACAGATATTATAGAGTTTTCGCGTTTAGAGTCCGGAGACTATAAATTGAATAATGAAGAATTCCAGGTTGAAAAGTATATTGAGGACCTGTTTGACCGGTTTAATAATGAATTGAAATTGAAAAACGAAAAGGATCTGCAACTCAGTCTTTCAAAACCTGAAGGCGATCAAATGGTTGTACTGAATCAGGATAAGAGTTGCCTTACCCAGATTTTGAACAGCCTGTTTCAAAACGCAAAGAAATTCACAAACCGGGGATCTATTGAGATTGGTTTCGAACTAATTGAAAAAGAGATTCGTTTTTATGTTAAGGACACCGGAATTGGTATTGAAAAGGAAAAACAGGAGATAATTTTTCAGCGATTCCGTCAGGTTGAAGAAGAAAAAACAAGAACTTATAGTGGGGCAGGCCTTGGCCTGGCAATATCAAATAATATATTAGAGATCATGGGGAGTAAAATCTGGGTAGAATCTGAGTATGGAACCGGATCAACATTCTATTTTACACTTCCGGTTTACCGGATTGATAAAACTTCACATCCGGAGCATGCTGAATCTTCCGGAGAAGATCATGGTCAGGATACCCCTTTAATGTTAACCGGTAAAATAATCCTGATTGTTGAAGACGAAATTACAAATTACCTGGTTTTGGAAAATTTCCTGCAGAAATATAACCCCGAAATTCTTTGGGCCAAAAATGGTGAAACTGCCATAGATATTGTACATAGCAGGAAAGATATAGATCTGATTCTGATGGATATCCGGCTTCCTGGCATTGATGGAATGCAGGCCACCCGGACTATTCGCCAATTCAATACTAATATTCCTATAATTGCCCAGACAGCTTATGCATTACAGGAAGATATTGACAGAGCTTTCGAGTCTGGGTGTGATGATTTGATTACAAAGCCAATCAACTTTGAATTATTGATTGAAAAGATGCAAGTTTTTCTTTGCGTCTCTGCGTCTTTGCGGTAAAAAATTATAGACATATGAAAAATGCAGCAAAAACCAGGGAACAGCTTTTACACGAGTTAGAGAAATCAAATAATAGAATTGCTGAACTGGAAAAATCTGAAACCGGGCGCAAGCAGATGGAGAAAACGCTACAGGAAAGCGAACAAAGATTCCGAAAACTTTTAGAGAATGTGCCTACAGTTGCAGTGCAGGGATACAATTCCGATGGAGATATTCATTATTGGAATAAAGCAAATGAATCTATATATGGTTATACGGCAGATGAAGCTATCGGGAAAAATCTCATTGATCTGATCATTCCACCTGAAATGAAGGAAGATGTGAAGAAAATAATCAGGAACGGTGCAAAAATTGGGGAAATGCCACCTGCTGCTGAAATAACCTTAATGCGCAAAGATGGAAAACCGGTCACTGTATTCACGAGTCATGCAATAGTACAACAATCCGGGAAAGAACCGGAATTGTTTTGTATTGATGTGGATTTGACCGAGCGCAAACAGGCGGAAGAAGAACTTGCACAATACCGTGAGCATCTTGAAGAACTTGTACTGGAACGAACTTCAGAACTGGAAGATAGAAATAAAAAACTTGAAAAATTCAATAAACTTTTTGTAGACAGGGAATTCAGGATTAAAGAGCTTAGGGACAGGGTTAAGGAACTGGAGAAAGCAGTAGGCAGTCCCGGAAAATAGAAATCTCCGATTTCATATTTTTCCGAGGATCCTCGAAAATTAATGCAAATCACAGATTTGCTAATTTTCGGGATAGGCAGTAGGCAGTAGGATAGGCATAAGCGATAAGCGCTTGATTATAACATGAAAAGTATTGTTAGAAAAATACATTTGCCATTTGCCATTTGCCATTTGACTTCATACATTTGACTTTTGACATCATACATTTGACATAAAATTTGACCTTTGCCATTTGACATCATACATTTGACATAAAGAGCCTAAAGTTATTATAATGGAAAACAGAGATAAAACCAAAACCAGGGAACAGCTTTTAAACGATACAGTTCTTTTAAATGCTAAAATAGCCAGGCTGGAAAAAGATAAAGAGATATTTCAGGTAATTGCAGAAAACACAAGTGATAATATTGCAATTACAAGTTTTGATCTGAAAGCTGAATATCTTTATGTTAGTCCTTCTGTAAAACATGTTCTTGACTATGATCCAAAGGATCTGGTTGGTAAATCATTTTTTGATTTTATTCATCCTGATGATAAGAAAGTTCTGTTTCCATTATTAAAAAAGTATGTTAATCATAAAATAAAAAAGCTCCTATCCGGGAAAAATATTCCGGTTAGTAAAACAGTTGATTTTCGCTTTAGAAAGAAAAACGGAGACTGGTGTTTTATGCAAAGTGCTATAAATATAGTGGGAAATCAATTTATTTCAGTTACGAGAGACATCACCGAGCGTAAACGAGCGGAGAAAGCACTGAAGGAAAGTGAGAAACAGTTGCAAACTTTGATTGATGCTATGCCGGATTTTGTTTGTTTTAAGGATGGAGATGGATGCTGGCTCAAGGCTAATAATGCCTGCATCCGGATTTTCCAACTTGAGGATATAGACTATCGGGGAAAAACTGACTCTGAACTAGCTGAACTCAATAGCAATCTTCGGGGTACATTCCTTACGTGCAAAGAAACCGATACAAGAGCCTGGGAAGGGGAGGGTGTTTTTCACGGAGAAGAGACGGTTCCTGATCCAGATGGTTCAGTCCGGATTTACGATATGACCAAATTGGCTGTTCTTCAACCGGATGGTGAGCGTATTGGTCTTGTTGTTCTGGGACATGACATCACCGAACGCAAACAGGCGGAGGAGATGCTGCAGGAAAGCGAGGATAGATTAAGACAAATTATTGATATTGTGCCACATATGATCTTCGCAAAAGACAGGAACGGGCGTTTCATTATTGCAAATAAAGCCGTAGCTGACGGATGTGGAATAACTCCGGAAAAAATGGTTGGAAAGACACATCCGGAATTATTGGGAGCTACTCCTGAACAATATGAGTCTTACCTGACAGATGACCGTGAAGTTATAGATAGTGGAAAATTGAAATTTATTCCCGAAGAAAATTATACTTTTCCTGATGGTCATAAGGTAATTATGGAAACAACCAAAATCCCGTTTACTTCCGCAGGAATACCTACTGTTCTGGGCGTATCAATCGATATCACCGACCGCAAACAGGCTGCAGAAGAACTTGCAAAACACCGTGAGAACCTGGAAGAACTTGTTCAGGAACGAACAAAAGAACTGGAAGATAAAAACATAAAACTTGAAAAATTCAATAAGCTTTTCGTTGACAGGGAATTCAGGATTAAGGAGCTTAGGGATAAGTTGAAGAAACTGGAGGGAAAGTAAGAAGAAGTATGTAGTAGTAGGAAAGGCAAAAGGCATAGGGCGTAGGGGAAAAGGAAGTGTCCCGGGTAAAATAGATAGATTAAAAAATGATGGAAAACAGAGACAAGACCAAAACCAGGGAACAGCTCTTAAAAGAGTTGGAGAAAGCAGACAAAAGAATTGTCGAACTGGAAAAATTCAAAACCGAACGGCTGTTTACTGAACAGGCAGGCAAGCAGGTAGAGGAGGAAATCCGAAAATTATCTAAAGTGGTGGAGACTACTTCGGAAGCAGTTGTGATAACAGATATGCAGGGAATGATAGAATATGTAAACCAGGGACTTCTTACGCTTGGCAGTTATGAAGATGATAGCTTAATAATTGGGAAATCGGTCTTTATGTTCAGCACTGCAGAAGGCGAAAATCAATTAAAAGAAAAAATTATTCCAACAATATTGGCTAAAGGAAAATGGAGAGGAGAGGTTCCTGTTAAACGAAAAGATGGTTCTATCTTTCCTGCGGAGATGATTTGTTCGCATATATTGGATGAAGAAGGTAAACCAAAATCTTTATTATCTCAATATCAAGATATCACAAAGAGAAAGAAAGCAGAAGAAGAACTCCGGGAAAAAATGAATGAACTTGAAGCTTTTTATCGTGCTACTCTGGGTCGGGAGGGTCGTGTTATTGAGCTAAAACAAGAGGTAGATGGGTTGTTGGAACAACTTGGTGAAAATAAGAAATATACAAATATTTAATAGAGGGGAGATCATGTTTCAAAAAATAGAATTTTTTGATGGGCAGAAGCCGGAAGGATGGCAACCATTTCTGAAGGAGTTGAGTAAAGACAATGCTAAAGGCATTCTCCTTTTTGTTGGGGAAGAGACACCGTTTGATTACAAACAGCTGCAACCTCTGCTAAAAAAGATGGATATTAAAGTAATTGGAGCCGTTTTCCCTGAAGTGATCTATAACGGTTCGTTATATAAACAGGGAGTAGTGGGTTGCGCTTTCCGGTCCCCGGTATTTTTTGAAGTGATTAAAGATCTGAGCAAATTTAAAGCCAGTTTTTCAGAAGATTTTATTTCAGAAAATACCCGCACACTTATGATCTTTACTGATGCATATACAGATAATATTCCGCTGTTTATCGAAACTTTATATGAAAAGAATTTAAAAGAAACAGCGTTTATCGGAGGTGTTGCAGGCAGTATAAAAAGTATTAATCAACTATCTTTGTTTACTTGCGATGACTTATTCGCAGGAGGGGCTATCATCGCTGCTGTTGAGGACTATATGTCGGTGGGAATAAATCATGGTTTGCAACCTGTTTCTGAACCGGCTATTGCCAGTAGTGTGGATAGAAATATATTAAAATCAATTAATTGGGAACCGTCTTTTGATTATTATAAAAGGATCGTTGAGAAAGATGATGGTATCAGGTTAACAACAGATAGTTTACTTGAAGTTGCTAAATCGTATCCTCTTGGAATGCTGAAATATGATGGTGAGATCATTTTGCGTGTTCCTGTAAGTGTTGGCGAAGAAAGAAGTCTTTTATTTGCCAGTGAAATACCTGAAAACTCTGTATTGGTGGTTACAAAAGCCTACCATGACAAATTAATAGTAGCCGCAGGTATAGCCACAGACCAGGCTAGAATTGCTTTTGAGAGCAAAAAGAATATATCCCCTGGCAAAGTTTTAATCGTAGACTGTCTTGCCAGAGCAATGTTTTTAGAAGACAGATTGAATGATGAGTTAAAGATAATTGCAGACAAAGCAGGAGGTGACGTTTTAACATTTGGATTTTTAAGTTTAGGAGAAATTGCTTCTACCGGGGATAAATATATTGAACTGTACAATAAGACCATAGTTGTTGGTATGGGGGAATAAATTATAAACCGGACTGACCATTAAAAAAATATATTGAACATGAAACAAATGAGATCTTCTCTTCAGAACCTCAGTATTTCTTACGAGATTGCGCTTGCAATTGGTAACAGTTTGAACCTGTCAGAAATGCTTCATGATGTTATTCACAAGATGGTGCATAAAACGAATGCCTATCATGGAATTATCTGGGTCAACAATGGAGAGAAACTCCAACCGGTAGCAAGTGCGGGAATTAATATAAAAGATGTGCAGGCACAAGGTGAAAGAATTGGTTGCCGGGATGTTTTCAATCAAATAATAAAAAGAGAGCAATTTGTACTTAGATGCAAAGATGACAAAGATTTTTTGCAGTACTGTACTGTCCTGTCAGAAAAAGAAGAATCAGTATTGATTGTGCCTGTAGCCAATGTGGCGATTATTTATCTGGTCTATTCCCGCAGGGATATCGCAGATAAACCTTTAGCAAATATGATTACCGGTCTTTCTAAGAAGTTAGGCATTGCTATAGAAGCTTGTATGGATCATAAGAACATTATTAATGAAGTGCAGGTGAGAGTGAAAGCAGAAAAGGAACTAACGAAGAAAACAGAGCAACTGATTTCCGGAGAGAAGGAACTTCAAAGGCTTTATGGAGAATCTGAACAAGCCAGAAAATCACTGCTTAGCATCCTGGAAGATGTTGAGCAAAAAGAGGAGGCTCTGCGGGAAAAAGAGATCTATACCAGGGCGATTATTGAACAGTCTCCAATCAGTATCCAGATTTTCAATAAGAATGGTTTAACTATAGATACAAACAGTGCCTGGGGAGAATTGTGGCAGCTTCCATCTGACGAATTGATCGGGAAATATAATGTTCTCGAGGATGAATATGCACGGGAGATTGGGGCGTTAGATAATATTGAGAAAGCCTTTAAAGGCGAGACTTCTTTTCCATTCGAGATAGAATACGATCCTGTAAAAAGTAGAAATCCTGGTCGAAAGCGATATATAAAATGTGTTGTTTTTCCTATAAAAAATAAAAATGGAGAAATGAACAGAGTCGTATTAATGCATGAAGATATCACCGAACGTAAACAGGCTGCAGAAGAACTTGCAAAACACCGTGAGAACCTGGAAGAACTTGTGCAGGAACGAACAAAAGAACTGGAAGATAAAAACAAGAAACTTGAAAAATTTAATAAGCTTTTCGTTGACAGGGAGTTCAGGATTAAGGAGCTTAGGGATAAGCTGAAGGAGGTGGAGGGAAAGTAAGAGGAAGTATGTAGTATGTAGTATGTAGTATGTAGTAGGAAGCCAAATGTCCGGGTAAATAGTTAGACTAAAAAAAGATGGAAAACAGAGACAAGACCAAAACCAGGGAACAGCTCTTAAAAGAGTTAGAGAAAGCAAATAAAAGAGTTGCTGAACTGGAAAAATTTGAAAACGAGAGTAAGCAAGCGGAGGTGGCGTTGAAGGAGAGCGAGGAGAAATACAGAACTCTCGTCGAGTATTCCTCTGATTTAATCTTTCAAATTGATAATAATGGGATTGTTTTATCAGTAAACCAGGCCGCGGCTGGAGTCCTGGGTAGAAAACCTAAGGAGATATCGGGGAAAAATATTTCTGAATTATTTCCAGAGGAAATTAACAAGAGCTATAAGCGGGACTTGAAGAAAGTTTTTGAAACAGGTGAAGAATCAATCAAAGAAGGGACCATACCTGTCGGAGAACATACAATGTGGATCAGTACATCCCTTAATCCAAAAAGAGACAGTGCCGGTAAAATAATGTGGGTATTTGGCGTAAGCAGGGACATCACTGAACGCAAGCGGGCAGAGGAAGCTTTAGAAGAAAGTAATGAAAATTTTCGACAGGTTGTGTCTAGTATTACAACTATTATTTGGAAAGCCGAGGTTGGAAAGAACGGAGCTTTTGAAAACACTTATATTTCACCCGTTGTAGATGAATTGCTGGAATTACCACCAGGAACAATAAAAAATGACTGGGAAATATTTTTCAGCTATATAAAACCCGAATATCTGGAACAGGTAAATAATGCTTTCAGAGAAGCAATTAAATCGCCGGGTAAAGTAATTAATTGCGAATACGAAGTATTAAAAGAAAATGGACGAACAGCCTGGTTTCATTCAAAAGGCAGAATTTTTAGAAAAAATGAGAAATTGTATGTTTTCGGCTCTACGAATGATATCACCGAGCGAAAAGTAGCAGAGGTGGCGCTTCAGGAAAGTGAGAAAAAATATAGAGACCTGTTTGAAAAATCAGAAGATGCTTCTTTAGTAATTCATAATGGGAAATTTATTGATTGTAATCAGGCTACAATTAATATGCTGGGTTATAATAGTAAAGATGAGCTTTTAATGATGCACCCTTCAGAATTGTCACCGGAAAAACAGGCGGACGGAAAATTATCATTTACGAAAGCAAATGAAATGATGAAAATAGCTTTTAGAAATGGCAGTCATCGCTTCGAATGGATTCATAAGAGATTTAATGGAGATGGTTTCCCTGTGGAGGTGTTGTTAACCGCTATTTCTACTGATGAAGAAAATCAGATTATTCACGCGGTTCTGCGGGATATCACTAAACGCAATCAGACTGAGGAATTGCTTCAGAAAAGCGAAGAAAAATATAGATTATTAGCAGATAATTCAATGGATGCGATCTGGCAGATGGATAAGAAATTAGTCTTTACATATATTAGTCCGTCCGTAAATAATATTTTGGGATACACAGTTGATGAGTGGGTTGGAACCAGATTATCTCAACATACCAGTACAAAAGAATTTTTTAAAATGTCAAGAAAAGCATTATACGCAATTAAAAATTTTAAGAAATTTAAACACCTCACCTTTGAAGCTGTGATGTTAAAAAAAGATGGAAATGAAGTTCCTATTGAAATCACCGGAAGATTGTTATTGAATAAGAAAGGGTTGCCAATTGGATTACAGGGAACTACCCGTGATATTACTGAACGCAAGAAGGCTGATAAGGAACTTAAAAAGCACCGTCAACATCTGGAAGAAACTGTAAAACAGAGAACAGGAGAGATTGAAAACAAATCAAAAAAACTGGAAGAATCACAAAACGCACTAACTTTTTTGCTTGAGGATGTGAATGATGCAAGATTTGAACTTGAGAAAACAAATCTTCAGTTGCAAATAGCCAATAAGGAGATGGAGTCTTTTACATACTCCGTATCCCATGACCTGAGAGCTCCTCTCAGAGCCATCCTGGGTTTTTCAAATAAATTTACAGAGATCTATGGAGGAAAAGTGGACGAAGAGGGAACACGCCTGTTAAATGTGATAAATGCGAACACAAAAAAAATGGGTATGCTTATTGATGATCTGCTTGCTTTTTCAAGGATGGGAAGATCTGATATGCGCAAGGTAAAAGTTGACATCAAAGGATTAGCACATGAAACCTGGAACGAGCAGAAAGATCAGTATGCAGGCAGAAATATTAAACTGACTATCAAGGATATGCCTGTTGCAAAAGGTGACCGGAATATGCTCAGGCAGGTCCTGTTCAACCTGCTGTATAATGCAGCAAAATTTTCAAAATACAAGGAAGTATCAATAATTGAAGTGGGAGCCAAAACTAGAGATTCGGAAACCATTTATTATGTAAAAGATAATGGAGCAGGCTTTGATATGAGATATAAGGATAAGTTATTCCAGGTATTTCAGCGTTTGCATAGCGACCGTGAGTTTGAGGGAACCGGTGTTGGACTGGCCATTGTAAAGAAAGTTATTGATATGCACGGCGGAAAGGTCCGGGCAGAATCAGAACCTGACAAAGAGACAACTATTTACTTCTCGCTTCCTATAGCCTGATTAATTCATAAGTTTTTCGTCATGAGAAGTCAAAGTACACAGAATAAAGGGAAGCGCAGATTTGAGACTCACAGATATAGCCATAGCTATATTGAGAATCAAAAATCGAGCATTGCCTTTAGTCACAGTAATTTGACTTCACAATAGATCAATTTGTGAATTATTCAGGCTAAGAATCTCACAAAATGAAAAGACTTCCAGCCATAATAATTATTATTTCTCTAACATTTTCAGCAATAGCACAGGAAGAAAATATTAAAACCGGATGGAACTTCGGTGCCCTGCCTGCAGTTTCTTATAATACTGACCTTGGATTTCAATACGGAGCCTTTATGAATCTTTATCATTACGGCGATGGAGCAAATTATCCGGCCTATAACCACTCTTTATACTTTGAGGTTTCAATGTACACAAAGGGTAGCAGCATTTACAGGTTTATGTATGATTCTGATGTGCTTATACCGGGTATCAGTCTCACAACGGATCTCAGTTATCTTACCGACCAGGCATTTGACTTCTATGGATTTAATGGCTATAAGGCAGTTTATAATAAAACCTTCGAGGATGATAGTACAAGGATGTTTTACAAACATAACCGGAAACTTTTCAGATTTAAAAATGATATAAAAGGGAAACTTGCAGGTGAGCATTTTTTTTGGAATGCAGGACTTACTGTAAAGAGTTTCAGTATAGGTTCTGTTGATATCGACAAACTCAATAAAGGTAAAGAAGATGACCTTTTGCCAGATGCCGACGGACTGTATGACAAATATACAAACTGGGACGTAATTGACCCGGAAGAGGCAGACGGAGGATTAATAACAACGCTTAAAGCCGGATTATCATACGATAGCAGGGACGTAAAGGCCAATGCAATGAAAGGCATCTGGTTTGAAACAGGGATTGAAGCTTCCCCATCGTTCCTTAGTGAAGAGGGATTTGCCAGATTTTATGCTATCCACAGGCAATATTTCACAATAATACCTGAAGATCTGAATTTCGCCTACCGGATCGGGTACCAGACAACAATTGGAGGTAATGTTCCATTTTATTACCAGAATCAGATTATTACCTCTGTCCTTAAAGGAACTGTTTCTGAAGGATTAGGCGGATCCAAAACTGTAAGGGGAGTTCTCAGAAACAGGATTATAGGAGATGGTTTGCTTTACGGTAATCTTGAGTTACGATGGAAAGCTATTCGTTTCAATTTCATCAACCAGAATTTTTATATTGGAATAATTGGATTCGGGGATTTTGGTATGGTCACAAAAGAGTACGAATTTACTTTGCCTGATGACGAAACAATGGCAGGTGAACCGGCAGATAGTTATTTTAACCCGGATAAAGATTCGATGCACCTTAGTGCAGGTGCCGGATTAAGGGTTGTTATGAACGAAAATTTTATTATTGCAATTGATTACGGTAAAGCATTCAATGATCAGGATGGCGATTCAGGATTTTACATCGGCCTAAATTACCTGTTTTAGTCAAAGCTCTTGCTATATTGTTCAATTGCCCTGTTACTCATACCCATACTACTAAAACCACCATCATGGTAAAGGTTCTGCATGGTAACCTTCCGGGTAAGATCAGAGAAGAGGAGAACGATAAAGTCGGCTGCCTCTTCGGCCGTTGCATTTCCAAGTGGAGACATACGTTCAGAGAAATCAAGCAGCGTATCTATACCTTTTACCCCGCTACCGGCCGTGGTTGGTGTAGGTGATTGTGATACAGTATTAACCCTTACTTTTTTGTCGCGTCCGTACACATATCCAAAGCTTCGCCCGATAGATTCGAGCAGGGCTTTTGCATCACCCATATCATTATACCCCGAGAGGGTTTTCTGGGCAGCAACATATGATAGTGCAACTATTGAGCCCCATTCTTTTAAAGCATCCATATGATAGGATGTTTGCATTATCTTATGAAAACTCAGAGCAGAAATATCCAGGGTTTTGCTGAAATTTGGATAGTTAATATCAGTATATGGAATTCCCTTTCTTACATTAGGAGACATCCCTATAGAGTGAAGAATAAAGTCAATCTTTCCACCAAAGATTTCCATAGTCTGTTCAAAAAGATTATTAAGGTCATCAGTACTGGTTGCATCGGCAGCAATTACAGTACTACCCGTCTTATCAGCCAGTTGGTCAATAGTTCCCATCCTGATTGATACAGGAGTATTGGAAAGCACAAAACCGGCTCGCTGTTCATGAGCCCTTTCAGCAACTTTCCATGCAATCGACTTATCATTCAGAGCTCCGAATATTATCCCGTTTTTTCCTTTTAGTAAATCTTTTACCATTTGATTAGTTTTTTGTCATTCAACAAATTTTGCTGATATCCTTAAAGAATAATGAATGTTATGCTATCAGGCTCCTTTAATAAGCTCTTTTGCATTTTCGATTGATGCCCTTGTTATTTCATTTCCACTGAGCAGTCTGGCGATCTCATTCAACCGTTCCTCTTCATCTAACAACTTAATATGGGTAATGGTTGAATCCGAATCATCTTCTTTATAAACATAGTAGTGCATCTGCCCAAGTGCTGCCACCTGTGGAAGATGAGTAATATTTATTACCTGCATCTTTTCTCCCATGGAAGCCAGTATTTGTCCGACTCTTGTTGCTACCTCTCCTGATACTCCTGCATCAATCTCGTCGAAAAAAATTGTTGGAAGACTCATATTGTCTGTTAAAAGAGATTTCAGGCTAAGCATGACCCTTGAAAGCTCACCTCCTGATGCTACCTTCCCCAGGTTCTCAGGTTCAATCTGCTTGTTTGCTGAAAAAAGAAAATCAGCATGATCCTTTCCTGTTATCCTGAAATCATTCAGCAGGCTTATCCTGACCCTGAATTTTCCATTGGGCATTCCAAGCGCTAAAAGCAGGTCACACATCCTCTCTTCAACATCAGATGCTACCTGCCCGCGGTTTTCAGACATCTCATTAGCCAGTTCTGTCAGTCTTGAACGATGTGTGTCAAGCAATCTTTCCAGTTCCCGGAGTTTGTCATCAGCCGAAATGATCGTGTCAATTTTGTGTCTGAATTCTTCCCTTAAAGATATCAGATCCCCGGTATCCTGCTGATGATGCTTCTGCATTAATGAGAAGAGAATATCCAGTCTCGTCGTAATTTTCTCAAGCCTTAAGGGGTCAGATTCTATATTGCCAGCCTTAACTTCAAGCTCGTTTCCAAGATCATTAAGTTCTATTATTACACTCTTAAGACGCTCAACTATTTTATCACTTTCCGGCATGAACCGTGAAATACGCTCAATGTGCCGCCTTGCCTCATATAACCTGTTCAGAACAGAATGATCACTCCCGCTGATAATTGTTCCGGCACCTTCGAGGGACTCATGTACTTCCCCTGCATTCTCAAGAAGTTCTCTCTCCTTTTCAAGTTCTTTCTCCTCTCCTTCAACAAGGCCGGCCTCATCAAGTTGCTCAAGCTGATGGGTAAAATATTCAAAATCAGCATTGTCCTGATCAGATATTTCCCTCAAATCATTAAATTCCTTTTCGATCTCCCTAAACTGCCTGTAAGTAACAGCGTATTGTTCAATCAACTCACTATGATCAGCAAATGAATCTACTACTCCAAGCTGAAACGAATTATCTCCAAGCATCAGGGCCTGGTGTTGCGAATGAATATCGATCAGAAGTGATCCCAATTCCTTCATAAGCTCCAGGGTAACCGGTGTATCATTAATAAAAGCTCTCGACCTGCCGTTAACGGTTATCTCCCTGCGCATTTTAGTAACCGGCTGAAAATCCAAATCATTCAATTCAAAGAATTGAGTCATTTTATCCCTGACAGCAAAAGATCCTTCAACAATACATTTTTCACTTTTATTAAAAAGAGCTGCAGAGTCAGCCCTGTTTCCAAGAATAAGACCTAAAGCTCCCAGAATAATAGATTTGCCCGCTCCGGTTTCACCGGTAATGATTGTCAGGCCCCTGTCAAAATCAAGTTTAAGTTCTTTGATCAGGGCATAATTACGGACATATAATCTGTTCAGCATCGGATAAATAGACGGTTAGGATCAATTATTTTGCATTATTTTTTCATAATTCGATTTGTTGGCAGGATCAATCTCAGTCATTATCTCAACTACCCTGCTTCTCTCCTCCGGAAAGGCATCTGAAAAGACATTTATTATCTCATCTGATTTAGCTTCCATCACAATTAAAAGGTAATACATAAACGGATCGGGACGACGTCTGTGCACGCTCTGAAGTAACCTTAATGTCTCTATCATACCGGTCCTCGACTCTGTAATGTTTGACTCAAGTTTATCAAGCCCTTTTACATGATAGTCATATACAAATTGTCTGACATTTGAGTATTCCCGGTCAAGAATATTTTTAACTAACCAGTACCTGTTTCTGTTTCGTGATCCATCATAAGGTTTCCAGCCTGGGACAGGGGCATTCTGTGCATTATTTACTATCCTCTCAGCCATTTTAAAGTATTCGGTTCCTCCCATCGGCGAAAACGAGTCATAGTCAAAACCTAAAATAATATAGGCATAATAGGCAAGAACCGAAATAAGGTTTGACCTGTGTATTGATGGATCAAACTCGAGAGATACATACTCAACATATCTGAACTGGAAACTGTTATCCACAAAGTTCAGCATTGTTGTATTATAGGTAGTATTATAAACCGGCCGGCGGGCATTGATCTGTATCGTGCCCCTGAATTCGTCAGCCGAAAGTTGTTCCGTTAAATTAATCAGGATATTACAGTCAATGCGCTCACTATAGCTGTAAACACTATTGGTCCAGACAGTGTTATTCATAAACTCGTAAAGTTCCTTCTGCATTGTCTGAAACACTTCCCTGTTAGATCCCTGAATTCTTTGTCCGGATACCTGCACGCTACAATTCAGTTCCTGTGCGTTACCAATAATGGCCGTTAAAAACAGAAAAAAAATAAATAGTATAAGATGGTTCCTGAGTAGATTCATATTAACTAATTACTAAAGCAGCCCTTCAATCTTATTGAAAATATCAGAGGCCACTTCTCCTTTTGATTTTAACTCAAATTTATCAATATTATTGCTACTGTCAATAATTGTAATCTTATTTGTGTCAAAACCAAATCCTGCTCCACTATCCTGTAACGAATTAAGAACTATCATATCCAGATTCTTACCGGAGATCTTGGATATCGCATTCTCCTCCTCATTATCTGTCTCAAGTGCAAATCCAACCACCAATTGCCTTTCTGTTTTTATCTTACCAAGAGTTGCTGCTATATCGGTTGTAGGAACAAACTCAATAAACAGGTTGTTCTTACCACTTTTGATCTTGGATTTACTACTTTTCTTTGGAGCGAAGTCGGAAACTGCTGCCGATAGTATTGTAATATCAGCTTCAGGGAAACACGATATGGTTTGCGAGGCCATTTCAGAGGCTGAAACGACATTAATAATTTTAACTTCAGCGCTTATTGGTGTACAGGAAGAGGGACCAAGAACTAGAGTAACCTTTGCCCCGCGAACAACAGCTTCATCTGCCAGTGCAATAGCCATCTTACCGGTTGAAAAATTACCAATAAACCTAACCGGGTCAATCATCTCGTAGGTAGGACCACCATTAATGAGTATCTTTTTACCCTTCAGGTCAGATCTTTTTTTTTTTGAAAAGAACCTGTTAATCTCTTTTATGATATCTTCCGGCTCAGCCATCCTTCCCTTACCTTCCAATCCGCTTGCAAGTTCGCCTGTAGCAGAATCAATTATCCGTACCCCTCTGGTAGCCAGTATATCAATATTTGCTTTCGTTGCCGGGTGATTATACATATCAAGATCCATTGCAGGGGCAATAAAAACCTGCGATCGTGCTGAAAGATATGTTGTTAACAGTAGATTATCGGCAATGCCGTGGGCCATTTTGGCAAGAGTGTTAGCCGTTGCAGGTGCAATAATAAAAGCATCAGCCCACAAGCCCAGGTCAATATGACTGTTCCAATCTCCATTTTCAGGATCAAAAAAGTCAATCAGTACTCTGTTTTTGGAAAGGGTCGCCAGTGTAAGAGGGGTAATAAATTCTTTAGCCAGCGGAGTCATAACCACCTTTACATCAGCCCCCCCCTTAACAAGTAACCGGATGATAATTGCAGCTTTATAAGCGGCAATTCCCCCGGTCACACCAAGAATTATATTTTTCCCTTTAAGCATACAGACTATTTACTCAAACATCTGTTTCCTGTTCTGGCCGACGATAATAAATATTGTCTTCCTCATACTCCTTGATTGCTATCAGGGTTGGTTTGGGAAGTCTCTCATAAAATTTGGATATCTCAATCTGTTCCCTGTTTTCGAAAACCTCCTCCAGATTATCGGAATAAGAAGCAAACTCCTCAAGTTTCTGGCTTAATTCCTGCTTAATCTCAACACTGATCTGGTTTGACCTTCTGGCACAGATCATAACCGCCTCATAAATATTAGCTGCATCTCTCTGTAATTCCTGAGTATCACGAGTGATGGTCGTAAGGGCCGCATTTGTTTTCTTGTAATCCATATTATTAAAGATAAAATATTCGTGTTAAATATTTAAATAGTCTGCCGTGGTCTTATAAATCTTCTCTACTTCCCTGGCAAACTCTGATTCCGGAAATTCTTCTATAAATGAATAATACTCATCAAGAGTATTCTGATAACGTTCCTTTTGTTTCTGACTTATACTCTTTTCAGCATAACGATACGTTGATTCAAGCTTCAGAAAAAGCAATTCTTCCCTGAAATTAGTTTCAGGATACTCCTTCAGACTGTTACTTAAAGCTACCATTGCAGCCTTGTACTGCTTGCTATCATAATACAATCTTGCGCTTATATAAGACTTCTCAACAAGTTTATCTTCAAGCTCTTTGATAAGTTGTCTGCTCTCTTCAACCTTTGGGCTGTCAGGAAACCTCCTCTGAAAGTAGACAAAACTCTCTATTGCTGCAAGTGTATGAGATTGGTCAAGTGAAGGCCGGGGTGACATCATATAGTCACAGTAAGCAGTCATAAATGTCGCCTCCTCGGCATTTTCACTATAAGCATAGCTATCCGCAAAATTCTTAAATGAAGCGCTTGCTGTCATATAATCCCGCATGTTATAATAGCATTTGGAACTAATCCATATAAGATTCTCTGCTTCGCCCGTTGCACGATACCTTGGCAATATCTGGATTAAAAGTTCATTTGCCCTTACATATCTTTCTTCTTCGTAATACTGAAGCGCCATTGTCTTCTTTAATTCATAATCAGAGCTTTTAAGAAGTTTTTCGTACTCCCCGCATCCGGATACTAACAGGACAATAATCAGTATTATAAATGGCTTTATTCTCATATCTGAAAATGTTCGGCAAAAGTAGTTAATTATTTCGATTTTCTAACCTGATTAATTCATAAGTTTTTCGTCATGAGAAGTCAAAGTACACAGAATAAAGGTAAGCGCAGATTTGAGACTCACAAATATAGCCGTAGTTATATTGAGAATCAAAAATCGAGCATTGCCTTTAGTCACAGTAATTTGACTTCGTAATACCTGCCTGCCGGCGAGGCAGGGATCAATTTGTGAACTATTCAGGTTAATTGAATAAACGTATAATCTGTTTAAATATTTTTGTTTTTCATCAAATATTTTCTTCTATTATCTCTCTTTATTTTTCAGAAATAGGTATAAATAGGTATTTAATTTACCAGCTTATTGCTATTTTTGTGCAAAAATTAAACCAAATCATTACAAAAGTGGATATTTTTGAGAAGATCAGAACAAACAGGGGTGCATTAGGAATGTACCAGAAAGAGAGTCACGGATACTTTACCTTTCCGAAACTGGTTGGTGATATTAGCCCCAGAATGAAATTTATGGGTCGGGAAGTCCTAACATGGAGTCTTAACAATTACCTTGGACTTGCAAGTCATCCTGAAGTAATCAAGGCAGACAGTGAAGCAGCCAAAAAATACGGTATGGCTTATCCTATGGGTGCCAGAATGATGTCGGGCCAGACAGAAATGCATGAAAAATTTGAACGGATGGCAGCCGAATTTGTAAGCAAAGAAGATGCTTACCTGTTAAACTATGGCTATCAGGGTATGGTATCAATTATAGATGCTCTGGTTGACAGAAGAGATATTATTGTTTATGATTCAGAATCACACGCCTGCATTATGGATGGTTTGCGTCTCCATATGGGTAAACGCTATGTCTTTCCTCATAATGATATGGAGAATTTTGAAAAACAGTTACAGAGAGCAACCAAACTGACTGAAAAGACCGGAGGAGGAATTCTGGTTATTACCGAGGGTGTATTCGGTATGGCAGGAGACCTTGGAAGCCTTGACAAGATCACAGCTCTTAAAAAGAAATATAGTTTCAGATTGCTGGTTGATGATGCTCACGGGTTTGGAACCATGGGAGTAACAGGTGCCGGAACAGGTGAACATTTTGGAGTTCAGGATGAGATTGATGTTTACTTCGCAACCTTCGCCAAGTCAATGGCAGGTATTGGTGGATTTGTTGCCAGCACACAAGATGTGGTTAACTTCCTGCGATATAACCTGAGATCTCAGATCTATGCTAAGTCTCTGCCAATGGCTATGACAATAGGTGCCATAAAAAGGCTGGAGATGCTTAAGTCGATGCCCGAACTGAAGGAGAAACTGTGGACTATTGTAAATGCTCTTCAATCCGGATTAAGGGAAGCCGGTATTAACCTTGGAAATACCGAATCTCCGGTTACACCTGTTTTTCTTAAAGGCGGTATACCGGAAGCATCACAGGTAACTCATGACCTCAGGAAAAATTACAATATCTTCTGTTCGATAGTGGTCTACCCGGTAGTACCAAGAGATGTAATTATGCTCAGGCTTATCCCAACAACAATGCATTCACTTGAGGATGTAGAGTATACTGTTAAAGCATTTAAGGAGATAAAAGAGAAACTCGATGCCGGATTCTATCCCAAAGAGATAGCAGATTTTACCAAATAATTCTCAGGCCGCCTCGTTAAGGCGGCTTTTTTTTTGCTTTTATCCCGGCTCATATCTTCATATTTTAAACATTCTTTTGTTCTCCGCTGTTATATCTATATTCCTGGGGATTCTGTCCAAACTGATTCACAGGTTTATAATACTATCTTTTACCAATACAAGTGTATGATAAAATTTGATGTGGATAATGATAACATTCTGAAAGGATACAGTATGTTGTTATATTTTGCCGGCAGCTTGATATTAAATGAGCCACAGGAGGATTGCATCAATGATCTCGCTTCATCAAATATGTTCTGGAAAATGCCTCTTAAAAGCAATAATCCTGATTACATTATCGCCACATCGTTTTTACATCATATTAACGACACCATGGAGATTGATTATCATGAGATTAAAAATGATTATCTCACTCTTTTCGGTGAAAAAGACAAACCTCTGGCACCACCATATAAATCGGTTTACCTCTCTGATGAACACCTGACAAACCATAAACAAGCAGCCACATTAAAACACATATATAAGACTTATGGATGGCACTCACCTGCATGTGGCAAAATCCATGAAGACCATCTTGGAATTGAGCTGCTATTCCTTAACCTTCTTATCGAAAAGTATTTCGACATGGATGATGGTATTTGCAAAAAGGAGATTAAAACGGATATAAAGAAATTTATCAAAAATCATCTTGCAAGCTGGGTCTCAGACTGGAACAGGGATATTCAAAAGAATGCCTCCAGCAATCTTTACAGAGGCATCGGTTATCTGGTAACTGCATGCATTGCGGATGTGTATAACCTGTTTTAGAGAATAGCCCTCCTTCGCTCTCCACTTCGTTTCAAGCTTCGGAAGGGCAAAGCAGTCGGCAGTCGGCAGTCGGCAGTCGGCAGTCGGCAGTCGGCAGTCGGCAGTCGGCAGTCAGCAGTCCTCAATCTGATAATCAAAAATTTGGATTAAAAAATCGCTGAATAGCTCCCATTATATACTCACGCCATCCTTCTGAAATATTCGCAAAATCCTTATCCGGGATATTTGAATGTTCCACAGTAACCTGGGTAGAACCGAAATCTCTTAGCAGGTATATTGTTACAACAGACTTCTCCTCCTGTTCTCCAAAATACCACTCCTGTACCAGTTTTTTATTCTCTACTGCCTCAATTATATTACCGGTAATATCACCATCCCACATAGAAAATTCCGATCCTGCATCTGTAGTCATTACAGCCGGAGAACCCGACCAGAGTTCTATTGTAACAGGGTTTGTCAGTGCAGAATATATATCAGTTATATCAGCATTAATAATGAATGTCTTTTTAAATGTTTTCATCTTATAATGATTTAGCAATTATCCACCCTCTTTAGTGCTTAGTCTTTACCCTTAGCCTTTTGTCGTTTGTCGTTTTATTTACACAGGATATTTCATCCTAATATATAAAAGAAAGTGATTATATTATACTCTTCCGAAATAATTTTATAAACCATTGATAGCATGAGAATAAAACTTTACGTAGGTTTGTAAGAAAGGTGGTGGTATAGAATTTTCATAGATATTTATCCGCTTACCGGCACACTGTATCTGTATTACAGACTTATAATTATAAATTATATTTTTTTGAAATGAAGATATTATTAATTCTCACATACCTGTTTATAAGTATATCATCAGCATGGTCACAATCCGGCAGAACAGAAACAGTTTCAGTGGTATTCTTAAATACAGATAATCTTTTTGATGTTACAGATGACCCTGGTATTTATGATAATGCTTATACTCCGGCAGGCGCACACTTCTGGGGACCGGAACGTTACGATGAAAAAGTTAAATTAATCTCTGAACTTATTGGTTCGGTTACTGATAAAGGCTCGCCCGACATCATTGCTCTGGCTGGAGTGGAAAACCGTTCTGTAATTAAAGATCTGTTGTTATGTAAAGGTTTGAAAAAGGGAAAGTACAATATTATAATGGAAGACAATGAAGGCCAGAGTGATGTTGCCCTGCTCTATAAAACCGGATCACTAAAAATATTGGAACATAAATTACTTGAGGCTGAACCTGCCCTGGAAACAGCAGATAACGCTTCAATATTGTATTTAAGAGGTGAACTCTCAGATGGACAGATATACCATTTCTTCATAAACCAATGGCCATACCGTAACAGTGGTATGGCTGGCTCTGAACAAAAAAGATTTATATGTGCCGTTACTGTAAGAAAAGAAGTTGACAGGATCCTCAATTTTGAAAGGGAGGCCAGGATCATAATATTAGGCTCCTTTAATGATGAGCCAACGAATCGCAGTCTGCTCAGTATGCTTAATGCGACAAATAAAAGAAAGAACCTCAATGTACGAGACCTTTATAATCTCTTTTACGACATTCACAATTTTGATAACAGGGGATCAATTGTTATAAATGGTGTCTGGCAAATGTACGACCAGATAATTGTTTCACCGGTTTTGCTGAAAGTGAATGAAAATTTCCATACTTCTTTCAAAGGTGGGGAGATATATAATCCCGATAGCAAGTATCCTGTTCCTACTTTTACAGGTGCCAATTATACGGCAGGACCAGGCCGCAACCATCCGGTTTACTTTCTCCTTACCAGGACCAGAAAGCGGTAATGAAGTTTAAGCTTATATCTGACTTCAAACCGACAGGCGATCAGCCTCAGGCCATTAATCAACTTTTAGAAGGACTTCGGTCAGATATACCGTTTCAGACCCTTCTTGGTGTGACCGGATCAGGAAAAACATTTACAATAGCAAATGTAATTGAACAGATTCAGCGGCCTGTTTTAGTTCTAAGTCATAATAAAACTCTGGCGGCTCAGCTTTACGGCGAATTCAGAAATTTCTTCCCGGATAATGCAGTGGAGTATTTTGTCTCCTATTACGATTATTATCAGCCCGAAGCTTATCTTCCGGTAACTGATACATATATAGAAAAGGACCTTTCAATTAACGAAGAAATCGAAAAACTCAGACTGAGTGCTACATCATCACTTTTATCAGGAAGACGCGATGTTATAGTTGTATCGTCAGTTTCATGCCTGTATGGAATAGGGAACCCCGATGATTTTCACAGCAACACGGTACATATTCATAAAGGCGAATCGATGGGCAGGAATCTTTTTTTGAGAAAGCTTGTTGACAGTCTCTACGCAAGAAACGAAACAGAATTCAAAAGAGGAACGTTCAGGGTCAGAGGCGATACAATAGATCTGTTTCCTGCTTATGCAGATATTGCTGTAAGAATTATCTTCTGGGGAGATGAGATTGAAGAGATTGAAATATTTGATCCGGTTAA
>JAUVKT010000019.1 GCA_030596125.1 Bacteroidales bacterium
CTTAAGTTTTGATGAGGAGCTAAAAGAAGACATTACCTATACATTTTATTTTCTTGATGCAATTCGTGATCTGAATGAAAATAACCCTATCGAAAATTATCAATATGTTTTTTCTACAGGCAACAGACTCGATTCTCTTTCTGTAACCGGAAAAATATTTGATGCTGAGTCTCTAAATCCGCTCGAAGATGTATTGGTGTTGCTCTATTCCGACAGCAATGATACGCTTCCTGAAACAACTATGCCAAGGTATATTACAAGAGCCAGAAAAGATGGATCGTTCAGGATAGATAATATCGCAGGAGGTGAATATTCAATTTACGGATTGATTGATATGAATAATAATAAAATATATGATTTGCAGGACGAAGCTTTTTCATTCATTGATTCAACAATTAACGTTTCTATAACCAATAATTATATTCCACCACGGCCCGATTCACTGTTTACAAGAGCAGATACATTAAAATATGAGCACATTCCCGGAAAAGAATATCTTCTTTTCATATCTACACCGGAGAATGAAAATCAATATTTGTCAACTACCGACAGGTTTTTGCCTTATAAACTCTCAATTATATTTGACCGGCCGGTTGAATATAATCAGTTCTCAATTAGTTTTCCCGGAATAGACAGCGTTAATTACCTGCTTGAGCAGAATCACGGACTTGACACAATAACAGTTTGGATTAAGGACAGCACAGTTTATGTAATGCCGGTTATTTCGGCGGAAATGATTTATCCCGAAACTGATTCAACAGGTATTATTACGGAGGTGACAGATACTATTGATTTCAGGTATTCAGCACCGAAACCAGTAAGGGGAAGAAAGACTGTTAAAGTGGAATCGCTTTCCTATAAACTATATACTGGTTCAAGGCAGGGTTTGCCTCCGGGCAAAAATCCTTACTATACATTTGAAGCTCCGATGATGAATCCCGATACCTCTTTGATAGGTCTGTTTATGATTGTAGATACAAACCGTTTAAGGATGAATTATGAAATAATACGGGATTCTGTTAACGATAAACGTTTCGATTTGTATCATACCTTTGAAGAAGACAGCGCATATCTGTTAATAACTGATGTCGGGGCATTTACAGATATATTTGGCACTAAAAATGATTCTGCCGGAGTAAGGTTTATTGGCAGAAACAGGGAAACATTTGGAAAAATGATTTTGAGTCTTTCGGATTTTAACGGAAAGATAATTCTTCAACTGATGAATCCCGAAGAGGTTGTTATCAGGGAAAACTATCTCACTCTCCCTGATGATTCAGTAGTGGAGTTTCCGTTTCTTGAAAAAGGTAAATATATACTAAAAATTATATTTGACACAGACGGTAACGGTCAGTGGACCCCGGGAGATTTTAGTGTTAAGCGTCAACCCGAACCGGTCACCTATTATAATAAGACTCTGACTATGAAACTTGCCTGGGAACTTAAACAGGACTGGAAAGTTTCAAACACCAGATTCAAGCCGGAAAAGATGAGGAAAAAAATAAAGTGATCTTTTGAAAAACCATGCCAAAATGGAGTAATAGATAATAATGAAAACTATAAAATATAGCAAATGGCCATTGAAATAGCAGTCGGAATAGATATAGGTGGAACAAATACGGTTCTTGGAGTAGTTGACAGGGAAGGGAATGTAATTGAAGAGGGAGCTATCAGAACTACCGACTTTCCTGTTGTTGAAGATTTTGTTAAAGCCTTATCAGGGGTAATTAATGATTTGTCGGGTAAGGGAGATTATAATCTTAGAGGGATTGGTATAGGTGCGCCAAATGGAAACTTTCATAAGGGAACCATAGAGCTGGCCCCAAACCTGGAATGGAAGGGGATTATTCCGCTTGCCGGAATGGTTGAAAAAAGCATGGGAATACCTGTTTTTCTTACTAACGATGCCAATGCAGCAGCTCTTGGTGAAATGATGTTCGGGGGCGCCACAGGGATGAAAGATTTTATTGTTCTGACACTTGGGACCGGACTTGGCAGTGGAATAGTTGTTAATGGGGAAGTTATTTACGGACACACCGGATTTGCAGGTGAATATGGACATATTATTATGTTTCCGGGAGGACGGGATTGTGGCTGTGGAAGACAGGGATGTCTTGAGACTTATGTCTCGGCAACAGGTATTGTAAGAACAGTTCAATGGTTACTTGGCGAAATGAGAGATGAGAGCAGGCTGAGAGAGATCCATACCAGGGACTTAACCTCAAGAATTATAGCCGATGCAGCTACAAATAATGACCCTATTGCACTTGAAGCGTTTGATTATACTGCTGAAATTCTCGCTTATGCAATTGTAAATGCAATTGTTGTTACAAGCCCCGAAGCGATCTTTCTATTTGGTGGTTTATCAAATGCCGGAAGCCTGCTTTTCGACCCTGTAAGAAAATACGTGGATGAGTTCATACAACCTGTTTTTAAAGGAACTACTTCTATTTTGCCTTCAGGAATACCTGAGAATAATGCCGCAGTACTGGGGTCTGCAGCACTGGCCTGGAAAGAATATTCCAAATAAAAACTCTATAATCCCAATATTTAATTACACTTTATCCAACACATTCTCAGTCTTTCTAAAATTGTCATCCCGAATCCGGTCCGGCAGTTGCCGGAAGGGATCTGTTAACCTTACCGGGCTTTATTTCGTTCAACCCTATAAACTCTATCAACTTCATACACCTTACTCACTGTTTCTCCAATTTTTTTCGTACCTTAGTTCGGTAAGTTCAGAAATAAAAGATCAAACTTTTGTTGAAGAGTATTTTAGTAAGTAGATTAGGTAAATGGGTTGGTTATCCGGATCTGGCAGAAGTATCTGCCAGGCTGGATAATCTTTTAGATGTACACTTAATAGATACCTTAAATTGGGAAAAGTATTCTTACAGGCCTGATGTAAAATTCAGGATAGCATACAGTGAAAAGGAGATTTTTATTAAGTATTACATTGCAGAGGATTATGTGAAGGCAGAAAAAACCGAGATCAACCAGATGGTGTGTGAGGATTCATGTGTTGAATTTTTTGTTTCACCTGCGGATGATGGGATTTACTATAATTTTGAGTTTAACAGTATAGGAACCTGTTTGCTTGGGTCAGGAACATCAAGAGAAGATAGTAAACTTGCAAACCGACAAATTGTTGAGAGGGTAAGAAGATTGTCGTCATTGGATTCCAGGGCATTTGGTGAGGAGAGAGGGATAAGGGAATGGACCCTTACTGTTGCAATACCCGTGGAATTGTTTTTCAGACATAAAATTAAGAACCTGGAGGGACTTACATTCAGGGCAAACCTTTATAAATGTGGAGATAAACTGTCGGTTCCGCACTATCTTACATGGAATGAAGTTGGAACCTGTGAGCCGGATTATCATCAGCCGGAATACTTCGGTGAATTAATGTTTGTTTAGGAAATTATTCAACTGCAATGCTAAAAGGAAACGCTATAATAGGGCAGTCGGGAGGACCTACCTCTGTAATTAATTCAAGCCTTGCCGGTGTTATTGAAGCTGCGGGCAAGTCATCGTTTATCGGTGAAATTTATGGAATGAATTATGGGATAGAAGGTTTTATGGCCGAAAAACTGATAAACCTTGGTAAGCAGCCGGTGTCAATAATAAAAGGATTAAGGAAAACGCCCTCTTCAACCCTTGGGTCGTCAAGGCATAAAGTTACTGATGATGATCTTGAAATCATTTTGTCAGTGCTTAAAAAATATAGTATCAGGTACTTTTTTCTGATAGGTGGTAATGATACAATGGATACCATCAACAGGGTTGAAAACTATTGCAGGAAGACAGGTTATGATCTTACAGGAGTTGGAATTCCTAAAACCGTTGATAACGATCTGTTTGGAACCGATCACACCCCTGGTTTCCCTTCTGCTGCCAGGTCAAACATAATAAATGTTATGCAAGCTGGTGTGCTGGCCCGGGATATGCAAAAGGTTGATAAATTTGTTGTGTATCAGACAATTGGACGGGATGCAGGATGGCTTGCAGCTGCCACCGCCCTGGCAAGAAAAAGAGAGGAAGACGCACCCCACCTTATCTATACCCCTGAATTTATTTTTGACAGGGAAAAGTTTTTAGCTGATGCAAAGCGATGTATCGATAAATATGGATGGGTTTCAGTAGTTTGCGGTGAGGGATTGAAATACCGGGATGGCACTTCCGTAAGTGCTTCTGAAACAAAAGATAAATTCAGTAATGTTGAATTCGGGGCAATGGGCGGAGCAAGTGTTGGTCTTAACCTGCATGGTATGATGTATCGCGAATTTAACCTGAGGGGCGAATTTCAAATTACCGAATCGCTTATAATGAGTGATTTTGTAAGGGCATCAAAGGTTGATCTTGATGAGGCCTATCGGTGTGGAGAGGAGGCCGTAAAGATAGCTGAAAAAGGAGAATCCGGTTTTATGGTTACAATAGATCGTTTGTCTGATGATCCCTACACAGTTAAATATGGGAAAGCGCTTTTAAAAGATGTTGCCGTGAAAGCCAGGCCTATGCCTGCTGAATTTTTTAATTCTGAGGGCAATAATGTTTCTCCCCTGTTTATTGATTATATGAAACCACTTATTGGAGATTTGCCTGTGTTTGTAGAACTGGAAAAGATATGGGTAAAAAACAGAGATTAGTATATGAGTAGAGAATATAATAAGGTTGTACTATCAATTAATGCACATCCGGATGATGCTGAAGCCTGGAATGCAGGGGCTCTTAAGTTGTTGAAAGACAAAGGTTATAAGATTGTAATAATCACATTAACCGCTGGACAAATGGGTGGATGTAGTACAACTATGAAGGAGACAGCCAGGATCAGGGAAGAGGAAGCCAGAAAAGCTGCCTCAGTACTTGATGCAGAATATTTCTGTCTGGGTGGAATTGATGGATTTTTATCTGACACAATGGAACTCAGGCTGAAAGTAATATCTCTTATGCGAAAAACGAAAGCCGGAATAGTCTTTACACACCTGGCTAATGATTATCATCCCGATCACAGGGTAACGGCAAATATTGTTGAGTCTGCAGCGATGATTTCATCCCTCTACCCGGTACCGGTGGATGAAGAACCTCTTGAGGTAACCCCACTGCTTTATCATACATCTCCCCTTAAGCTAAGTGATCCGTTGGGATCGTTAATTACACCTCCCCATTTTTTTGTTGATGTGAGTTCGGTTATCGGGATAAAAAAAGAGATGCTTGAGTACCATTTATCGCAGCAGGAATTGATGCGCCATATGCATAAGATGGATGATTTTTTTGGTTTTGTCCTTGAAGGAAACCGCAATTATGGCACAGAGGCCGGTGTTGAATATGCTGAAGTATACTGGCAGCACATGGGTGGAGGATTCCAGAATGAACAACAGGTGCAGAGAGACCTTGCTTCTTTTATTGTAAAATAATTATTCAGGTTAGAGAGATGAATTTAACTGATCCGAATATCCAACAATTAAACGATTACACAATTCAACGATTAAACCTCTTTTTATTACTCTTGATTTTATTGTAAATGTTATATTTATACCTTTGATCAGGATCAATAAAAAATAAACCAATTATATTTTTCAATGAATAAGAAAATTGTTGTTGGTATCGATATAGGCGGTACAAATACTGTATTTGGTATTGTTGAAAGGAATGGGAAAATTCTATTTGATGGTAAAATAAGGACCTCTGATTTTGATGAGCCTGAAGTATTTGTGGCTGCACTTTATGAAAAGATAAATATTTCAATAAAGAAGCTGGGGAATAGTCATGATGTAATGGGATTTGGTATAGGTGCCCCGATGGGAAATATAAACAAAGGCACTATTGAATATCCTGCCGACCTTCCCTGGAAAGGTATAATTCCGATTGCCGACATATTTCATAAATACACTGACCTTCCGGTTATTGTTACAAATGATGCAAATGCTGCAGCCGTGGGAGAAATGGTATATGGCGGCGCCAAAGGAATGAAAAATTTTGTTGTAATTACGCTGGGAACCGGCCTGGGAAGCGGGTTTGTTGTTGATGGCAAACTGGTTTATGGGGAGGATGGTTTTGCCGGTGAACTGGGCCATACAGCGATAAGGCCGGGACAGAGTAACCGTGAATGCGGATGTGGAAGAAAAGGCTGTCTTGAAACATACGTTTCTGCATCAGGAATAAAAAGAACTTTGCTTAAGATAATGGCCGACAGCATCGAACCGAGCAACCTTAGAAAGGTTAGTTTCGAGAAACTTGATTCCAAGATGATTCATGAGGCAGCTCTTAAGGGAGATAAAATAGCACTCAAAGCTTTCAAACATACCGGACAAATGCTGGGTTTTAAACTTGCAGATGTAGTAGCTACTACAAACCCCGAAGCTATTTTCCTGTTTGGGGGATTGGCTCTTGCAAAAGACCTGATATTTGAACCGGCAAAAGAGTACATGGAGGAGCATCTTCTTAATATCTACAATGGAAAAGTAAAACTCCTGCCTTCGAAACTAACCACACAAAACGCTGCAGTACTTGGTGCAAGTTCGTTGGTCTGGACCAGTAAAGAAGTTTAATAAAAATATTTTTTTAATGACTAATTTTAATGAAGTGTTAAACTATATTCTTGGGGCCTCTTTAATTATTATAGTATTTTCTTTCGGTTATGCATACTTAAAACCCCATCGCCTGCATAAAAAATATCTTGTTTCAACCCTTGCCCTCAAGGTAAGCTACCTGGTTTATATGTTTGTAATATTGATGATAATTTATTTCTCAAGCCTGGTGAAGGGAGGAATGAGTGAGGTGTTTATGGATATCGAATTTTTCGCTTTTCTGCTTATACTATTCCTTCCAACAATCGGCATTTTTGCCCGCAAACTTGGTCATTTCAGGAAAAAGCGGGAAAATTTCTACTATTTCTTTACCATTATTAATATACTGTCTATTGTTGCCCTCCTGGTCATGTATATCATATAGTGACAGATCCTGCCTTTTTGTATATTAATACTGTTATCGAACATTTTGCTGAAATTTTCGAAAAACCCTCTATGATTAGTGCCTATCTTATCTTAAATTTACATTCAAACCAATAATCCTGATCATGATTAAAGAACGACTTATCGATTATATCGAACAGAGTATTCGCCAGAACTGGGATATTGAAGCCCTTTCAGATTACCAGGGAAGTGGGTTTACGTATAAAGAGATTGCTGCAGGCATTCTGCGATTACATATGATATTTAATGAGGCCGGAATTAAGGAGGGAGATAAAATATCCCTTATCGGTAAAAACTCTGCCAATTGGTGTACGGCTTACCTTGCGGCAATAACGTACGGGGCAGTTATTGTACCTGTTTTGCCGGATTTTAAAATCGATGATCTGATAAATATTGTAAACCATTCCGATTCAAAGTTGTTGATAGTTGATGAAAAAATCTGGGGAGGGATCGAGTATAAAAGCATTTCGTCCATCGAAAATGTTTTAATGCTTGAATCATTTGAATATATAACAGGAAAAGACGAAAAGGTTAAGTCAATGGCTGATGATATTGAAAACAGATTTATTGCCAAATATTCCGACCTGACTCCCGATAACATGAAATTTTCTGATATTGGAAATGATCAATTAGCCGTTATAAGTTATACATCCGGCACAACCGGATTTTCAAAAGGAGTAATGATCCCACACAGGAGTCTTGCAGCCAATGTGAGATTTGCGCAGAATAATATGCCTCTTAAGCCGGGAGATAAAATTGTCTCTTTCCTTCCTCTGGCACATACTTATGGATGCGCTTTTGAATTCCTGTTCCCGTTTACATACGGTTGTCATATTACAATACTTACAAAAACCCCGACACCGCAGATAATAATTCAGGCATTCAAGGAGATCAGGCCAAGACTTATCTTGTCGGTGCCTCTAGTAATAGAGAAAATATACAAAAAGCAGTTGCTTCCTGTAATATCTAAACCAACCATGAAAATACTTCTGGCAATTCCCGGAATAAACAGGATCATATTGAATAAGATCAATCAGAAGCTGATTGCTACATTCGGAGGCAACTTTCATGAGATTGTTATCGGGGGTGCTGCCTTAAATACTGATGCTGAAAAATTCTTCAAGCTTTTGGGCTTCCCGTTTACAATTGGATATGGAATGACCGAATGCGGACCATTGATCAGCTATGCTTCGGCAGCTACAACTAAGCTTGAAGCATCAGGACGACAAGTTGATACTCTTGAGGTTACAATTGATTCGGGTGATCCTCAAAACGAAGTGGGTGAAATAATCCTCAGGGGTGATAATGTAATGATGGGCTATTACAAAAATGATGAAGCAACAGCCGAGGTGATTGACAAGGATGGCTGGATGCATACCGGCGACCTTGGTGTAATAGATAAGGAGGGTAACATATTTATTAAGGGAAGATGTAAAAGCATGCTTCTAGGACCCTCAGGAAAGAATATTTATCCTGAAGAGATAGAGTCACTGATTAATAACCAGAACTATATTGCAGAATCGGTGGTGATTTCAGAAGAAGACAGACTGGTAGCTCTGGTATATCCTGATTTTGAGCACATGAAAAAAGATAGCATAAAAGAGGAGGACCTGCCAGGCCTTTATGAGCAGATAAAAAATGATATAAACCAGCGGCTGGCATCGTATATGAATATCACAAAAATAGAGATTCATCCTGAGGAGTTTGTTAAGACACCCAAGCGAAACGTTAAAAGATTTCTCTACACAAAAGATTAACAGATTGAAAAAAATGCAGAAAGATCTGAAGAAATATGTAATTATTGTTGCAGGGGGAATTGGAAAACGAATGGACAGCCCTATTCCGAAACAATTTATCCTGCTTGGAGGATTACCCCTGATAATGTATACAATAAACAGGTTCAGGGAGTATGATAGCGGGATAAAAATTGTAGTTGTTCTGCCCGAACCGGAGATCGGAAGGTGGAACAGTTTATGCAGGCAATATAGTTTCAAGCCTGAACATATTGTAACAGGGGGAGGAGAAAGGCGATACTTTTCGGTAAAGAATGGTTTGCAATATGTTAATGAGGAGTCGCTCGTTGCAGTACACGATGGAGTCAGGCCACTGGTAAGTACAGGAACCATCAAACGCTGCTTTGACATGGCAGCCCTGAAGGGCAATGCTGTTCCTGTAATTGAACCGTCAGAGTCGGTTCGTGAGGTAGATGTGAAAGGGATTAACAGGCGTCTTGACAGAGAAAAAATTCGATTAGTGCAAACACCACAGGTCTTCAGGTCTGATCTGTTGCTCAGGGCTTATAATAGCAAATATTCACCATCATATACCGACGATGCTACTGTTGTTGAACAGCTTGGTGTGAATATAAACCTTGTTCCGGGGAATAGGGAAAACATTAAGATAACGACACCGAAAGACATGGTGATCGCTGAGGCGATTATAGGAATAGAAAGGTAAAAGGCATAGGGCGTAAGGCGTAGGGTGGAGTTGAGCAGGTGATTTGGGAATAACGAACTTTCCCCTCCTTTTCAAAGGAGGGGTGTCCGGCGGTAGCCGGACGGGGTGGTTAGAAATTATTATGGTACAAAAATCCAACATAAAATCTCTTAAGGCTAACAGAAAAGCACTAAGAAACAAATCTACATCAGCCGAAGCCGAGCTCTGAAAACACCTAAAAGGAAAACAGTTAGAGGGTAATAAATTCCGGCGCCAACATAGCATTAATAAATTTATTGTTGATTTCTATTGTTCATCTGAAAGGCTGATAATTGAGCTAGACGGAGATTATCATGGGGATTATATTCAGATTCAGAAAGACGAACAAAGAGATAAGGAGTTAAAGAAGCTTGGTTATACTGTGTTAAGGTTTGAGAACAGATTTGTTTTTCAGGATTTGGAATGGGTAAAAAAGGAAATTATTTCGGCGTTTAGGTCATAACCACCCCGTCACGCTTGAGCGTGCCACCCCTCCTTTGAAAAGGAGGGGAAATCAGTTTATGCTTTTATCATTTAGATTCTTATCACCCCGTCACGCTTGAGCGTGCCACCCCTCCTTTTCGGAAAGCAGGAAGGAATTTGGAAATAACAGCACTTTCCCCTCCTTTTTAAAGGAGGGGTGTCCGGCGGTAGCCGGACGGGGTGGTTTGTGCTTTTATTACGGAGAGTTTACGGATGTGGAGGAAATTTAGAATAAAGCATAAATATCACTCCATTTTTTTTAACTTGCATTATATAACCAACCGGTTAGCCAATTAATAAAAACCGGTAATTCCATTATCAAAAAAGTAAACCTATGACCATGAAAAAAAAATTATTAGCTCTGTTAATTGTTGTCACAATAGCATTTGCATCGTGTGCAGAACTTATGAAAACCCTTGAAAGTGTAACAACCGAGATTCCGCTAACCGAAGCTGAAGTGGCTGAAGGATTAAAAGAGGCCCTTATAACAGGTGCCAGGAATTCTGCCTCAAGACTTGGAGCAGAGAACGGATATTTTGGTGATGAGGTAATAAAAATATTCCTGCCCGAAGAGGCACATGTTATAGTTGAAAATATCTCCAGGTTGCCGGGAGGAGAAGAGCTTGTTCAGGATGTAATTCTAAGTATTAACCGTGCAGCTGAAGATGCAGCCAGGGATGTGGCACCTATATTTGTCGGAAGCGTAAGACAGATGACAATAGGTGATGCATTCGGGATATTAAATGGTGAAGATGATGCTGCTACCCAATATTTGCACGGGACTACCTATAATGAGCTGTTTAATCTATATAGCCCGAAAATACAGATATCAATTGCAAAGCCACTTATTGGAAACATTTCGGCACAGGATTCATGGGATGCCCTTACAGAGAAGTGGAATAAAATAGCAAATACAATTGCCGGAAAGATTGCCGGACTTCAACCTGTTGAAACAGACCTTGCCGATTATTTAACTCACAAAGCCCTTGACGGAATGTTTATCAAGGTGGCGGAAGAGGAATTCAAAATCAGAAAAGAAGTTAGTGCACGCATATCTCCATTACTACAAAAGGTATTCGGAAGTCTCGATAATTAATTCATGAGAATACCTGAATGACCATTAAGAATAAATTATAAACAAATGAACAGGAGGGTCATATTTAATTATAAAGGATTGGATGCTGTATTGTCACATAACAGCAACCCTGGGATCGATTCACTATTATCTTCAACAATTCTTGGTACAAAAGGGGGAATGAGATATATGTTACGATCCATTACCTCCAGAATAGCAGCTTACAGGAATATATGGTTTGTATCCCTCTATAAGGGTAACAGATTAACAGGGACTATAGGATTATGCTACAGGGAGATTAGCCAGGGTGACAACAAATTGAATGGAACGTACCTGAGATATCTTGCTGTGATACCCGGGTTTCAGACTTCTGTTGAAAATAAAGGTGAGTCTGGTAAACGGCACGAAAATATTAGTTCCGAATCAATGAAGGGTAAGATACTGGCATTTTTCAGTAAACCGTATCTGCTCGATTTGCCGGGATGCGAAAAAGGTGATAAAAACGTAATGTATGTTTACGTGGAGAGCAAAAACGAAAGATCAAAGAACATAATCCATCAGGTTGATTTTCAATATATTCGTTCATTCCTTACAGTAGCCTTCAGTCGATTTAGTCCAAAAATTGATAATAGAGTTGAGAAACTTAATAAAGATGACGAGAAAAAGGCCCTCTCTCTCTTACGTGAGTATTATAAGGATTACTCTTTTTACACCGATGAATTCACACTGTTCGAAAACCGCTATTTCGTAATAAAAATCGACGGCGAGATTGTTGCAGGACTGAGTGTGATACCTACTACGTATAAAATTGTAGATATGCCCGGAGTGTGGGGGTGGGTGTTTATGAATATATTGCACCGGCTTCCCTGGTATAGAAGGCTTTTTCAGCCAGGAGAGTTCAAATTCCTGGTATTCGGATCTATATATGTTAAAGAGGGTCATGAAAAGGATCTTGAAGCACTCATGGAGTCGGTCTGTGCCTCCGAAGGATATAATACGGGTCTTACCTGGGTGGATGATCATAGCCCTCTTTTCGGGATACTGAGGGAAGATATTAATATGGGGGCAATAAACCGGATGTTAAATGCTAAACCAGGACTGGTGTATGCAAATTTTATTAATCTCGACGAAAAAGAGAAGGAGTTCTTTTATGAAAAACCGGCCTTCATTTCGGGCTTTGATTTTACCTGATTTATAATATGTCATTCCGCTGTGCCAGCCGAAGCCTTGGCGTAGGCTGGACAGAGTTATCCGGCGATATCCGGCTGTCGCCGGAGACGAGGAATCCGTTAATTTATTAGTTACCCGAAGCTCCATGCGCTGCTAATTATGAAAAAAAGCACAATAAATATTATCCTTTTGCTTGTTGTTATTCCCGGTTATATAATAGCACGGCTACTCTTTTCCCAGATTAACATTTATCTGTCTCCTTCGGGGAATGATGATAACAGTGGAAATCGATTTAACAAAGTGAAAACCATTTACGGGGCTTTATCTGTTGCCACGGCTAAACGACAAGATGGGAAGAACAGGGATATTGTTATTTATATTGATGAGGGACGCTATGAGCTCTCCGGGACGATAGAGATTGATGAAAATCTTGCTACGGCAAACGCCGGATCGGGACGATTAGGACTGATAGCCAGAAAAGGAGCAGACGTAAGGTTTTCGGGAGGCAGGATCATTCCTGCTTCTTTAATTGAAGATGATAACACCGGTCTTAAGAAGATAGATCTCAAGCGTCTGGAAATTGAGATAGCAGAGCCCAGAGCAGTTGGCTTTAGCAGACCTTACGGGGAGGCGTGGACAGAATTATTCATTGACGGTCAACCATCTCATCTTGCCAGGTGGCCCGATTCGTCGTCAGTTCAAACAGGTGAAATTATTGATCGCGGTTCAGTGCCGCGTGATGACGACTACTCCGGTCGTGGTGCAACATTTCGTTACTCTGTAGAACAACCATCACTCTGGTCTGGTCCCACCGATATATGGATCTCCGGATATTTTATGCATGGCTATGCCGAAGATGCGGTGCGACTTGCGCATATAGATACAGTTAATATGCTTTTTATTACATCGCAACCAACTTTATACGGCTTTGGATCCGGAAAACCATGGCAAAAATGGTATGCATTTAATATAAAAGAAGAGGTAAATATGCAGAACGAGTATTATCTTGATAAGGAAGGATATATCCTGTTTCCGGGAGCAGATTCTACATCAGTTATCGAGGTTTCGGTACTGGGTGATCCTATGATGACCATTGAAAATATTTCTAATGTCACTGTTGAAGGAATTGTTTTTGAATCATCCAGGGGGATAGGCGTTTATATGGAGAATAGCACAGATTGTATATTAACCAGTTGTACATTCAGAAACCTTGGATCGGTTGCCGTGTCTATCGGACGGGGTATTCAGCCGTTTAAGAAGCTTAAGCATGAAGGAGAAGGAGTGGCGTCATCCAGAATCCTGGGAAGCTTATCTCAGCATATATACAGCAATACAATTTTCGACAGAAAGGCAGGATATAATAATGGCCTGATAAATTGCCATATCTATAATACAGGGGCAGGCGGGGTACATCTTGGAGGAGGCAACAGGGTAACACTTGAAAGAGCAGGTAACTTTGTGGTGAATTGTACTATTCATGACTATAACAGGATTGAAAAATCTTACAGGGCGGGTATTGATATCAGTGGTGTTGGAAACCGGATCTCATACTGCGAAATCTTTGATGCTCCATCAATGGCAATACTTCTTCATGGTAACGAGCATCTCATTGCTTTTAATGATATTCATGATGTTTGTCTCGATGTTGATGACCAGGGAGCGATATATTATGGGCGCGATCCCTCAGAAAGGGGTATAAAGATTCATTATAACTATTTCCATGAACTGGGGAATGAACACCGGACTACTGCTGTTTACCATGACGACGGTGCCTGCGGAGCCGATGTTTTTGGAAATGTATTTTACCGGGCCGGGACCATACCTGTACTAATAGGGGGAGGAAGTGATAATAGGTATAAAAACAACATGTTTATAGATTGCCCTCTTGGTATTCATGTCGATAACAGGTTCCAAAACTGGTCTGATTCATCGCTCGAAAAAGACGGTATAATCGATCAGCGGCTGAAGGCAGTTAATTATTCACAAGCGCCTTATTCAGAGTATTATCCTGCCCTTGCAAATTATTGGACAGAGGATCCCTCCCTCCCTAAAAGAAATATCGTTTCAAACAATCTGTTCTGTAATGTTGATCAGATTTTCCGGGGAAACGAAGAATGGCTGGTGACAGAAGAGAATTTCACTACAAATACCGATCCGGGTTTTACCAACCCGGGAGTTGATTTTTCTCTTAAAAAAGAGTCTCAGGTTTTTAAAGAGCTGAGCGGATTTAAAAATATCCCTTTCGAAAGTATCGGTCCTCAAAAACTGAAAAGGAGCTCTTTTACTTTTCTTGACAGACTGAAATAAAAGGCGTATTATTCTTCTTCTTAATCCTTACGAGTAATTGATTATATAAATTATTGTATATGAACCGAGTCCGGCAAGCGGGCATATGACCATTAATAATAAATTATGACTATATGAAACGCATAATCTCGTTGTTACTTTTAGTTCTGATCTTACCCTCCTGTAGAACAGATTTTACGCCTGCCAAAGGTGATCATGATCTTGTTTTTGATAATCTTTCAATGACATGGGATGAGGCCATCCCATTGGGAAACGGAATGCTTGGAGCACTGGTATGGCAAAAAGAGGGGATGCTTCGAATCTCGCTCGACAGAGTTGATCTGTGGGACCTGAGACCAATGAGAAATCTTGATTTCAAACAGTTTACCTACGAATGGGTTTCCGATCAATGGAAGAACGACACTTACCGGAAAGTACAGGAGCAGATGGATGTTCCTTATGACAAAAGTGTTGCTCCAACTAAGATCCCGGCAGCAGCACTGGAATTTGATATATCATCACTTGGGGATCCATTGGAAGTCAGATTGTATGTTGAGGATGCTATTTGTGAAATAAGATGGGATAATAATGTTAGTTTAAAAGTATTTGTACATGGAACAGATCAGACCGGTTGGTTCAGGTTTGAGAATACTGAAAACATGCCATTACCTGTTCTCATTCCTCCTGCCTATGGAAAAAAAGAGACAATGGGTAAAACAAATATCCCATTAGAAGTAGATCTGACCCTGCTTGGTTATGAAACCGGGATAGTTAATACCGAAGATGATGAAATATCATACATTCAAAATGGATGGGGTGGATTTGAATATACCGTAAACGTAAAATGGCAGGATTCGGGGTCAGGACTTGAAGGTTGCTGGAGTATTAGTTCATCATTCCCGGGATGGGAGGAGAGACAAAGCGCAACCAAAGTTGTTACTGAGGCAATAAATAATGGGTATGATAAAGCCCTGAAATCCCACCTTGAATGGTGGAAGGAGTATTGGAGCAGATCATCAGTTAAAATCCCTGACCCGGTGATTGAAAAACAATACTTTCTTGAGATGTATAAGTTCGGATCAGTAGCCAGGAATAACACCCCTCCGGTTTCGCTTCAGGCTGTCTGGACAGCTGACAATGGAAGAATACCTCCATGGAAAGGAGATTTTCATCATGACCTGAACACACAACTAAGTTACTGGCCATCATATGTGTCAAACCATACCGACCTGGCAGAGGGTTTTGTAAACTGGTTGTGGAAATATAAACCCATATTCGAGGAATATACGAAGGCCTACTATGCTTCTGACGGATTAAATGTTCCCGGTGTTACAACTCTTATGGGTGAGCCAATGGGTGGATGGATTCAATATTCACTCGGGCCAACAGTTTCTGCCTGGTTAGGTCATCATTTTTATCTTCAGTGGCGATATACTATGGATAGAGATTTTTTGTCAGAGAGGGCCTATCCATGGCTGGTTGCTACTGCAAAACATTTTGATAATATTTCAGTAATAGCTGATAATGGTTTAAGAAAGCTTCCCATCAGCTCAAGTCCTGAGATTAATGGTAACAGTAAAGAGGCCTGGTTTGATAAGACAACGAATTTTGATCTTGCCCTTATCAGGTGGACATATTCAAAAGCGGCAGAATTGGCTTTTGAGCTGGGATTGGAGGATGAGGCAAAAAAATGGGAATTGCGCCTGAACGAATGGCCCGACCTGGTTGCTGATGAGACAGGACTTATGCTTGCCCCGGAACATCCTTATTCTGAGTCGCATCGCCATTTTTCACATCTAATGGGATGGCATCCACTCGGGCTAATAGATTACTCGAATGGGCCTGATGATATAGCCATGATAAATAATACTCTTCAAACACTTAAAAATCATGGTTCAGATTACTGGACAGGTTACTCTTTTAGCTGGCAGGCCAACCTCTATGCAAGAGCAATGATGGGAAACGAGGCAGCTAACTCATTACGGATTTTTTCTGAAGCATTTTGTCTTCCCAATAGCTTTCATGTTAACGGCGACCAGACAGAAAAAGGATACTCGAAATTCAGGTACAGGCCATTTACACTTGAGGGAAATTTTGCTTTTGCATCGGGACTGCAGGAAATGCTGATTCAAAGTCATACAGGTGTTGTCAGGCTCTTCCCGGCAATACCGGACGACTGGGAAAATATTTCGTTTGAAAAACTCAGGACAGAAGGGGCATTTTTAATTTCTGCCGGGATGAAAGACGGCCATATTGGTGTGATATTAATTGAGGCTGAAACAGGGGGTGTAATTAAACTGCTAAATCTTTTTGAAGGAGATTTTACAGTTGATGGGGAACTTTATAATTCTCCTGAGTCAGATGTAATAGTGTTAAATTTAGAGAAGGGTCAAGTGATATCCCTGGTACAAGAACCCTCCATTGTACCAAAAGGCGACAAATAATGAAACTATTTGATAATAAGCGTAATAAACAAAATTTTCTATGAAAACCAGATGGATAGTAGCCATAATTGCAACTGTGTGTGTTTTTTCACCTGCAAGGTCACAGGAAACCCCGCAGCAGAAAGCCGAAAGGATGAGTTGGTTTAAAGATTTAAAATAATGAAAAGGCTACTATTAATATCCTTTCTGACTGTCATTTCGAGTCCGGCGATAGCCGGGAGAGAAATCTCGTCCGGATTAAGCAATAATTATTTTAATATTTTTAAATCAACAGATTCCTCGTTGTCCTCCGGCTATCGCCGTATAACTCTGTCCAGCCTACGCCAAGGCTTCGGCTGGCACAGCGGAATGACAATACTACAACTCACTTCCCGGGAACATCTTTCCCCAATCATCTGGTTTTTTCTTTAGCCACTTATCGAACCACGACATGATAGTATTATGCCATTCAATCCTTTTCGAGTAGGTCAGAATATGATGGTTTTCACCTTCTACCTGTACCATTTCAACAGGTCTTCCAAGGATTTTTAGTCCCACCCACAGTTGTAATGATTCTCCAAGGGGCACATTGGTGTCAGATGATCCGTGCAACAACAAAAGCGGTGTATTAATCTTATCGGCACTGAAGAGCGGACTCTGATCAACATATATATCTTTTCTGTTCCAGGGGTATGCATCGCCCGTTGCTTCAGATGAATAAGCATATCCCCAGTAACCTTCTCCCCAGTAAGAACTTATTGAACTAATTCCTGCATGTGAAATAGCACAGGTAAACATATCTGTGCGTGTGGTCAGAAGCATAGTCATAAACCCTCCGTAAGAGGCACCAATACATCCAATATGCTCTTCATCCACGTAGGGGTGAGTAGCGAGGAATTGCCTGGTGCCTTCAATGATCTCATCAGCAACAGTAATTCCCCAGTTGTTCTGGTGACGGGATGAAAACTCCTGTCCGAAACCTATAGCTCCGCTTGGCTGGGGTACGTATATAAGATATCCGTTTGCAGACCATATCTCATGAGGGTAGCGGCCACCAAAACTTTTTTCTATAGGTGATGTTCCTCCATAGTAGTTAACAATAAGAGGATACTTTTTCGCCGGATTAAAGTCTGCCGGAAAGATAATATAGCCGGTTATCTCCTTACCGTCCGGCATTTTAAACCTCCAGTCTTCATCACTTCCAAATTTAACATCACTGTAATTGTCTGTCTCCGGGTTTTCAAAAAGAGTACTCTTTCCTGTTGTAAGGTCGAGCAGCCATCCTTTAGGAAATGCATTATTTCCAGTACCGGTATATGCTGCCTTAAGAGATCCGGAGGCGATATCAAACCTACCTACCACATCGGGACCGATAGGTATTTTGGTAAAATTTTTGGTTTTAATATCATAAGAAAAAATGCTCCTGTAAACCCTGTCGGTTGCAGATATGTATATCCTGTTATCAGCCGGATGCCAGGTTGCCGACCCGACTGACGGGTCAAAATCTCTGGTTATAGGATCAACCGATCCTGAAGATATATCATAAATATATAATTGTCCGTCATAATTATTGGCAATGGGGTTATCCCCGATATTCCTTCCGGTTTCACCAAACAGATCCGGGCCGCCGGAGACAACTATCTTTTTCCCGTCGGGAGAGAACTGACTTTGTCCTGACCATCTGAAATCACTCCACAACTCCGTGACATTACCTCTGTTCAGGTCTAACAGGTACATATTCTGCAGGGTGAACGGGCGCTGTGTCGGATTTGGCCGGGAAGTACTGAAAAGAATAGATCTGCCATCCCTGCTGATATCGTTCAGGCTAACACCCGGATCGCCGAAAGTCAATCTTTCTGTAATACCTGAAGCGATGTCATATTTGTATAGTGAGTTTATACTTTCGGGGCTGAAGGTGCGGTTCTCCAGTCTGTCCATATAGAGAAGAGAAGATTTTCCGTTTTTCTTCTTTTTGTCTCTAACATTATAAATGATAAAGCTTCCATCCGGGGCCCATTTGAAACCCGACATCTCTTCAATGTTGCTGATCAGCTTATATTCACTTTTGTTATCGAAGTCGTAAACCCAAACGGACGATCCTCTGTTGCCCGATTCGGTGTAATAAAGTTTATTGCCTGTGGGAGCCCATGAGTATCCGGTTGCTTTTTCCTTTCTGAAACTTTGTAATATTTTTCCTGTTGCACTCTCTTTTATCACAGACCATGACTGAGCCTTTTCTGTTTTCTCGTTTATCTCGGAATATATTACATTAATAAGCGATCCGTCTGGAGAAAGATCAAGAGACCTCAGTTTTTTTCCTTCAAGAAGATGATGTATAGTCATTTTTTCCTGCCGGCCGACTGACACCATCAGATTTTCGGTGCCGGCATCTTTTAACACAGCTTTTATTTTCCAGTCAGCGTCATTATCTGCAAGGCAAACAGATTTGATTATTATTATATATTTACCTGCTTCAAGCTCTTTGGAACCGGTCCGTTTTACAACCTTCCCGTCTTCACCTGTTGTATAGTTTGAACTTACTTTTTCTCCATTGATATACACCTCGAACATCTGAGGTGATTCAACCTCAATTCTGACGTTATTTAGTCCGGATGATTCTATATAGGAGGCCAGGTAAACGACATGGTTGCTCTTCTTTCCTGAATACCTGATGTTTAAAAAGCCATCTTCATCCGAAGAGTGTTCTTTCCACAGGTACCGTGTAGTACCTCGCCATGGAAAGGCTTCTTCGGCAGCTGGCCTTACAGTTGCCAGGTCGAGATATCTCTGGGTAAGGAGCAGTTTCGTTTTAAATTCATTTTCTTCTATGTCGTTTCCTGAAATGAACACGGGTTTATCAACAACAGGTGCTCCGCTAACCAGCCATTTGTTAACAGGCTTATCCTGTGCAGTCAGTGAAATAGAAAATAGAATTACAGCAGTTAAGAATGCAGAGAGTTTTTTCATATGTTAAAGGATTATTGGGTGAAAATAGATATTTGTTAGTGAGTTATGCTGTTGGAGATGAAGAATTTCGGACAACCAGATCGGTTTTGATAATCCTGGTCTGGGTTGGTCTGTTTTTATCCTTAATACGTTCAAGGAGTAACCTGGCAGATTCCTGTCCCATTTCGTACCCATGTTGATCCACAGAGGTCAGACCCGGATCGGTTAGTTTTGCTATCCGGCCATTTGTAAAACCAACAATTGCAATGTCGTCAGGAATCTTAAATCCATGTTTTTTGACGATTTTCATTGTTTGTGCAGCAGTAAAATCATTAACACAAAAGAAAGCGTCAATTTTTTGTGAACTGTTCAGGAGGCTGGGAATAATCCAGTCTGCCTCCTCAATCTCGTCGCATTTAACAATATTCTCTTCATTTACAGGTATCCGGAATTCATTCAGAGCCCTTATGTAACCTTCAATACGATCTTTTGAGATCTGAAGGGTAGGGGTCGCCGAAAGATGAATAATTTTTTTCCGCCCTTCAAGAATAAGGTGCTTAACGGCCATATATGCACCCTCTTCATCGTCCACAATAATTCTGTCGGTATCAATCTCATTACAAATGCGATCGAAAAAAACAAGGGGAACGCCTCTTTTTATTATAGTATGAAAATGTTCCATATTCCGGGTACGCTTTGAAACAGAGACCAGTATACCGTCGACCCGACTGTCTAAAAGCATCTGAACACTCTTAATCTCATTTTCATATCTCTCGTTCGACTGGCAGATCATTACATTATATCCCTGCTCGTTGGCATAATCTTCACCACCACTGATCACCCTTGAAAAGAAATAGTGATTTATCTCGGGGATAATTACACCAATGATTTTAGTGCCTCCCCCCTTAAGACTCAGGGCAATAGGATTGGGAACATAATTCCATTTCTCAGCCAGACTATTTACCCTTTTTTTTGTTGCGGGGCTGATATCAGGATGATCATTCAAAGCCCGGGATACTGTTGATGGTGATATCTTCAGCTCCTTTGCAATATCCTTAATGGTAACATCCCCTTTATTCATAATCGATCTAAATAATCCCCGTTAGTAAATGTAAGCAAAAAAATCCGAAATCGTTATAAATGGATTATTGCAGGGCAGTATTGTTTCAAACGTTTGCGGTATCGATTGCATTGAAATACAGATAATTAGTTGTAACACAGAAAGAAAAGGCTGAAATTTATGATTCTAACTGTAAATATACAATCATTCACGGCTTCAACAATCTGTTTTACAAATAGGGTTACACGAAATTGATTTAGTTAATTAGTTAAGGAGAACGGACGATCAGAGGTTATTTCAGCAAATTGCTTGACATAACCTCTTTTTTAATAGTACTTTTATCTTTCTTCTTTCTGATTAATTTGTGAACCTGAACGCCGGTGTGCCATGCCTCCCTTTAGATTAATCAGGTTAGGAAATAATTGAACAAAAATGAATACAATCATTAAAATACTATTTCTTTTCATAGTTTTTACTATCCGGGTAAATGCACAACCTGATCATGTTGAGCCTCCCTTCTGGTGGGCAGGTATGAATCACCCCGAACTGCAGGTAATGGTTCATGGTGAACAGTTTGCCGGGATGGAAATAGAAATTGATTATCCCGGTGTTAAGGTTTTGTCTGTTGTGCAAGCCGATAATCCGGATTATCTTTTTATTGATCTTGATATTTCAAATGCGACACCAGGGTCTTTTGAGATCGGTTTTTATAGGGATGGAATTAAGAAAGCATCATATAATTATCAGCTAAAAAAGAGGGAAAAAGGATCCTCCGAAAGAGATGGTTTTGATAATTCGGATGTTATGTACCTGATTATGCCCGACAGGTTTGCAAACGGAAATCCTGATAATGATGAGATTGAAGGAATGAAAGAAGGGCTGAACAGAAAAGAACGGTATGGGAGGCATGGTGGTGATATTCAAGGTATTGTAGAAAATCTCGGCTATATCAGCGATATGGGTTTTACTGCTGTATGGCTTAACCCGATTATTGAAAATGATATGAAACAATGGTCTTATCACGGATATGCAGCTACCGATTTCTACCGTGTTGACCGACGATTCGGGACCAATGAAGAATACCGTAACCTGGGACAGAAGGCAGAAGAGATGGGTATCAAGCTTATAATGGATATGATCTTTAACCATTGTGGTTCGATGCACTGGTGGATGGATGATCCTCCTTCAGAAGACTGGATCAATAATAATCACGGTTATGTTCAGACCAGTCACAGGCGAACAGTTAATCACGACCCGTATGCTTCCGGATCAGATAAAAAAGATATGATTGAAGGCTGGTTTGTTCCAACAATGCCCGACCTGAATCAGCGTAATACTTATATGGCAGATTATCTGATACAAAACAGTATATGGTGGATCGAATATGTTGGTCTGGCAGGGATACGAATGGATACATATCCCTATAACGATAAAGAGATGATGGCAGAATGGAACAGAAGAGTGCTGTTGGAATACCCCGGTTTTAACATAGTAGGTGAAGAATGGAGTCTTAATCCTGTTGTTGTATCCTACTGGCAGAGTGGGCAAACAAACAGGGATGGTTATGATGGTAAAATGCCGGGCGTTATGGATTTTCCGCTGCAGAGTGCTGTTTCACGCGCACTGTCAGAAAAAGAAGAGTGGGATTCCGGATTAATAACTATATATAAAGCGCTGGCAAATGATATTGTTTATCCCGATCCGTTTAACCTGGTAATATTTCCTGATAATCATGATATGCCAAGGTTCTATATGCAGGTGGGAATGGACAAGGATCTATACAAACTTGGGATAACATTTTTTCTTACCACCAGGGGGATCCCCCAGATATTCTATGGTTCAGAAATACTTATGAGTCACACCGAGGGAGATGATCATGGATATATCAGAAAAGACTTTCCGGGAGGATGGCCAGGGGATGAAATAAATGGTTTCACCGGTGAAGGGCTGGACAATAATGCACGGGATATGCAGGATTATTTCAGGAAATTGTTAAACTGGAGAAAAGAGAATCCTGTTATTCATACCGGCCGTCTGACCCATTTTGTTCCTCAGGAGGGTACATATGTTTACTTCAGACATAACAGTGAAAAGACCATAATGGTTATACTTAATAAGAATGATAAACCTTACTTTTTAGATACGGAGAGATTTAGTGAAATGACAGGAGATCATATAGCCGGTACAGATATTATTACAGGAGAGAGTTATGATCTTACAAATAAGTTGAAGATAAGGGCTAAATCATCATTGGTTCTGGAGATGAAATAGAATTATCTAGCCTGATTAATTCATAAGTTTTTCGTCATGAGAAGTCAAAGTACACAGAATAAAGGTAAGCGCAGATTTGAGACTCACAGATATAGCCGAAGCTATATTGAGAATCAAAAATCGAGCATTGCCTTTAGTCACAGTAATTTTGACTTCGCAATAGATCAATTTGTGAATTATTCAGGCTATATGAGGATTTTCAGGAAGATATTATTTTTTTTGATGATAATTGCTCCGGTTGCAGGATTATCAGGACAAATAATTGAAACCGATCCGGCTCTTCCTGTTATGGGTGAATCGGTAATTATATATTTTAACAGCGATCAGGAAACAGGGACTCTGAAGAATTTCGAAGGCGACCTTTATGCCCATACCGGGGTAACTATAGAGGGTGTTGGAAACTGGCAAAATGTTATTGGGAGTTGGGGCAATAATACCACACAGCCAAAGTTAACATACCTTGGCAGTTACAGGTATAAGCTTGAGATTACTCCCGATATTGAAACTTTTTATCCCAATATGGATGGTACCGAAAAGGTTACACAACTCTGTTTTGTCTTTAGAAACGCTGCTGCCGATAAACAGACTGCCGACCTGTTTGTGGAGGTGTTTGAAGAGGCTTTGAATGTCACTTTTTTAACCCCGGATGAGCCAACACTAATAGTTTCCATTAATGATCAGATAGAGATAAATATTACATCATTATTTGCTGACTCTCTTGAGCTTTTTGTAAATGATGTTTCAGTAAACAAAGTGATTGGTGTTGATGATATGACTCATACCTTAATTGCTGATATTTATGGTGGAAGCTGGGTTTTAGCGAAAGCTTATAATATGCCTGATTTTGTCGCAGACTCTTTTTATTTCTATGTAAAGCAAGACCCTGTTATTGAAGCGGTGCCGGCCGGAATTGAAGATGGTGTTAATTATACCGGTACGGGTTCAGTAACTCTTGTGCTTACAGCCCCCGGGAAAACAGATGCTTTTTTACTGGGTGATTTTAACAACTGGCAGATTGGGGATAACGGTTATATGAAAAAAGCACCTGATGGTGAGCGATTCTGGATTGAGATAGACGAGCTCACTCCGGACGAAGAATATGCTTTTCAGTATCTTGTTGACGGTTCAATAAGAATTGCTGATCCCTATTCAGAGAAGGTACTGGATTCATGGAATGATCCATATATAGATGAAGAAACTTATCCCGGATTGAAAGAATACCCCATGGGTGTGCCTGCCGGATATGTTGGGGTATTACAAACAGAGCCTGTATCCTATCAATGGCACAACACTGAATTTGTTCCTCCTGCCATAGAAGACCTTGTGATTTATGAATTACTTATCAGGGATTTTATCGGGAAACATAACTATCCTACGCTAACAGACACACTTGATTATCTCAATAATTTAGGTGTTAATGCAATAGAACTCATGCCTGTTAATGAGTTCGACGGAAATCTTAGCTGGGGTTATAACCCTGCATTCTATTTTGCTCCCGATAAATATTATGGTACAGCCAATATGTTCAGGGAATTTATTGACTCCTGTCATTCAAGAGGGATCGCAGTAATTCTTGATATTGTTCTTAACCATTCAACGGGTTCGTCTTCCCTTGCCGCATTGTACTGGGATAAAGAGACCAATAATGTCTCTGCCGACAATCCATGGTTTAATGTTGTCCCTACTCACGATTACAATGTTTTTCATGATTTCAACCACGAAAGTGATTACACCAGGGCATTTTCCAAAAGAGTTATGGAGTACTGGATAGAAGAGTATAATGTGGATGGTTACCGGTTCGATCTCTCGAAAGGGTTTACGCAGAAAAATACTCTTGGGAATGTAGAAGCCTGGGGGGCATATGATGCTTCACGGGTGGCTCTCTGGAAGATGTATGCTAACCATATTTGGTCATTTAACCCCGGTCACTATGTTATACTTGAGCACTTTGCCGATAACACCGAGGAAAAAGAACTGGCAGAATACGGTATGATGCTGTGGGGAAATCTTAATTATGAATACACAGAAGCATCAATGGGATATTCATCAGATATTGATTGGGGATCCTATATAGAACGTGGATGGGCAGTCCCTCATGTAATTACCTATATGGAGAGTCATGATGAGGAGAGAATGCAGTTTAAAAATACCACTTATGGTGCCTCATCGGGAGATTATAATATCAGGGATCTGTATATTGGACTGGAGCGGGATATACTTGCTGCTGTTTTCTTTTTTACAATACCCGGTCCGAAAATGATATGGCAGTTTGAAGAGCTGGGATATGACTACTCAATAAATTATAATGGTCGTACAGGAGAAAAACCAATCAAATGGAATTACCTGGAAACCAATCAGCGCAGAAGGGTATATGAATCATTTGCAGCCCTGATCGATCTGAAGATGAATCAGCCCGCCTTCAGATCAAACGATTTTATAATTACACAGGAAGGGAAGAAGAAGAGGATTAATATCAACCACGAATCTATGGATGTTGTTGTTCTTGGTAATTTTGATGTAGTGAGCGGACAGATTAGCGCAGAGTATAGTCAAACAGGATGGTGGTATGAGTTTTTTACCGGCGATTCTGTCGAAATTTCTAATACCGGCGATCTGCTTACTCTTCAGTCCGGCGAATACAGGCTTTATACAACCAAAAAACTTGCTAAACCAGATATCATAGTTTCAATAAACGATCTGCTGTATGGGGAGGCAAATAGCTGGTTTAAAATCTACCCCAATCCTGTTACAGATTTTGCAACAATCAGTTTTGATGAAAATGTTTCTTTCACCGGCCCGAAACTGAAAATAGAAATATTTACCCTATCGGGGCAAATTGTTAAATCTATATATGTCAGCCCCATAACCGGGAAAACAGTTGATCTTACCTGTCTGAATGAAGGGATCTATTTTCTCAGGGCAACAAGGAATAATATGGTTGGTACGCAGCGTTTTGTAAAAGTCAAATAGGAGTGGGGGAGGGGGAGAAGAGGAGGGGGAGAAACGGGGAATGGGGGAGAAAAACAGGAGAAGAGGGGAAGTGAGGGAAGGAGAATGTTCTAAACTAGAAGGACCATTTGTCAGGTTGATTAGCCATTGTCACGAGCATCTTTAGAATTTGCTCATACCTGCTATCCAGTTCAGTATGTTTAGATTTTGATATGTACTCATGATCCAGGGAAAAATCAAGCCAGTTCTGAGTTTCGGCTGCTTCACCTTCTGAGTCTGATAATTTAGCTACAAAAGCTTTTTCATACCTTCTTTTTCTAAAAGCCTCAGCTATGTTTGCCGGCACCGATCTTGAGCTTTTACGAATTTGTATTGTTAATGCATAAAGTTCTTCTTTTGGAAAAGATTTTGACAATTCAAATATCTCTATAGCAGTTCTATAAGCAATCTTGTAAACATCAAGATCCCGATGTGATTTAATAATTATCATAATCAATGCAGCGACTATGACAAATATAATAAAATTAATCTCTTTTCCACCCCTTCTCCCACTCCCCGTTTCTCCCTCTCCCACTTCCCTTCCCCCACTCTCCCCCTCTCTCCCTCTCTCTTTCCCTCACTCTCCCACTCTCTCCCTCTCCCACTCCTTCTCCCATTTTCTCCCTCACTTGCTAACAACAAAGTATCCCCAACCACTCAAATCTAATGATATGTTTTCATCTAAAGCGACACTCTCACCGGTAAACGGATCAATATACTCACCATACAGAGAACTGTCTGTTACAGTAAATGAAACCGGTTTATCCGAAAAATTGATAATTGTTATAACCCGGTTATCATCTTTCTCACGCACATAGGCATATACATCATCTGAACCTTCTGTGGTGAAAGTTGAAAATGATCCACCCCACAGACCATTATGCAAAGCGATGTTCTCTTTTTTTAGCCTGTTCAGGGTTGTATAGAAGGCTGTCAGTTCGCACTCTTTCCAATCGATTGAATCTTTTTCAAAGAACTTAAGTCTTTTATTTAATCCCGCTTCCTGTCCGTTATAAAGCAAAGGCACCCCGGGAATTGTATACATATATACCGCAAATGCCCGGCCTGCTTCACCCATCCTTTCTTCAATGGTACCGGACCATGAATTTTCATCGTGGTTTGTAATAAAGCGAAGTCTGAATCCGTTTTCAGGGAATTTATCAATATCTTTTTTCAGTGCATTGTCGAGAACTTTGAAACTCTTTTTCCCCTGTGCAACCTCGTTCATCAGGTGGTGTAGCTCCCATGAGTAATTCATATCATATCCCTTTTCGAGAAACTCAACCCTGTCTTCATTTTCGGCAAGAAGCAGAACTGGCTTGGTCTTTTCCATTACGGTACGGGCTTCTACCCAGAACTCAGCAGGAGTATTGTGAGGGTGATCTACCCTGAAACCATCAACACCGGCATCTTTAACCCAGAAGTAAAGTGCATCCAACATATAATCCTGAAGCGCTTCAACTTCCCAGTTTAGCTGGATAACATCAGTCCAGTCATAAGGAGAAACAAAGGTGCCCGAAGAGTCTTTATAATACCAGTCGGGATGCTCTGTCGCCAGGGGGTTATCCCATGCAGAATGATTTGGAACCCAATCTATTATTACGTACATCCCGGCATCATGGATTTTATTAACCAGAGATTTAAAATCATCCATTGTTCCAAATTCCGGATTAACCCCTTTAAAATCGGCTATCGAGTAATAACTCCCGAGAGCGCCTTTTCTGTTTATTTCTCCGATTGGGTGTACAGGCATAAACCATATTACATCTACACCCAGTTTGTCGAGACGGTCAACATGACCCTCGATCGCTGCAAAGGTACCCTCTTTGGTGAACTGCCTGACATTTAGTTCGTACAATACAATATCTTTCGACCATTCGGGATGAACCACCCCTTGATCAGATATCAGATTATCACTTTTTTTATCAGTTCCGTTATTACAACTTATTATACTAAAAGAGAATAACAGAACAAAGACCAACTGAAACGATAGTTTTTTATACATAACTATATTTTATTTAATTTTATTTAAATTGTAATTTCGATCCCGAGCACTCGGGAGAGAAATCTATCAATCCTTTCTACCAAACTTCTTCTTCTTCCCCGGATCTATATCTTCACAAACACCATAAACCTCAACAGGTACTATATTTTGCGAAAGATTTGTAACAGTAGCTCCATCACTGTCAGCAGTAACGTTCACAATGTTATTATGGAACCTGAAATAGAAAGAGTAGGACTTCCATTTTCCCGGTAACATTGGTTTCAGAATGACTTTTTCTTTTTTTATCCTCATGCCCCCGAATCCTTCAACAATGGAGAGCCATGTTCCTGCCATACTGGTTATATGCAACCCTTCATGAACCTCCTTGTTATAATCATCCAGGTCGAGTCTGGCAGTGCGCAGATATAGTTTATATGCCTCATCGATATTTCCGATAGTTGCTGCAATTATTGAGTAAATACTTGGCGAGAGGGATGATTCATGCACGGTACGGGGTTCGTAGAAATCATAGTTTCTCCTGATTGTTTCAGGATCATATCTTTCTTCGAAGTTATAGATTCCCTGTAGCACATCCGCCTGCTTGATAAAACAAGATCTGAGAATTCTGTCCCACGACCAGTTTTGATTAATCGGGCGCTCTTTTGGATCAAGCATATCGGTTGTCAGTTGTTCTTTATCAAGATAACCTTCCTGTTGGAGAAATACACCCAGTTCATCATCAACAGGGTAATACATATTATCCACAATCTCTCTCCATTTCTCAGCCTCATCATTACTGAAAGAAACCTTTTCAATAATAGATCTGAACTTGTCTTTTGATATGGCTTCAACCTTTACGAGAGACTCTAATGTATATTGCAGGGTCCATGAGGCCATGGTATTTGTATACCAATTATTATTCACATTATTTTCATATTCGTTAGGTCCGGTCACTCCCAAAATCACATAACTGTTTTTAACTGTTGAGAAGTTAACCCGCTGACACCAGAACCGGGAAATACTGATAAGCACCTCAAGTCCGAAGTCAACAAGATAATTTACATCAGTTGTGTGATTAATATATCTGTAAATAGCAAAGGCTATTGCTCCATTTCTATGTATCTCTTCAAAAGTAATTTCCCATTCATTATGGCACTCTTCTCCATTCATCGTAACCATAGGGTAGAGGGCTGCTCCATTTTTGAATCCAAGTTTTTCAGCGTTCTCTATAGCTTTTTGAAGATGGTTATATCTGTATAGAAGAAGATTTCTTGCAACACCTGAATCTGCCGTATTAAGGTAAAATGAAAGCACAAAAGCTTCTGTATCCCAGTATGTGCTTCCACCGTATTTTTCGCCTGTAAACCCTTTCGGACCGATATTCAGACGATGATCACTTCCTGTATAAGTCTGGTACAGGTGGAAAATGTTAAACCTGATGCTCTGTTGAGCCGAAGGGTCACCGTCGATAATAATATCACATTCATCCCATTTATCTGACCATTTTTGTTTGTGATCTTTCAGAAGGGATTCAAATCCTGCGGTTAAAGTTTTGTTGACCTTATCAACGGCGAGTTCAGCAATTCTGTCAACAGGATGGTTCTCAGATGATAAAATTGAAGCGAATTTACAGATTGTCAGCTTGTTGCCCTTTTTGACATTTGTCGAATATATTCGTGATATATATTTATCATTCCTGGTTATATTATGTTCAGGACTAATTACATGATCGTTAATCAGTATTAAATTTTTCATTGCAACTGCCACGTGGAAGTTAGTCTTACGCGTTATTGAAACGAGGACAGCCTTTTCGCTGTTAATATTTCCCGAGACGCTTTTCCAGAAAATTTCATTATAGTTTGAATCTTCATTAACTACATCGCCATCTATATAGGGTTCGGTAGTTATATTAACATCTTTGTTCAGGGGGGTTATCGAATACTCTATGGCACCTGTCTCATAATCTGCCATACTTACAAAACGTTTTGATTGAACAGAAATTTTTATACCTGATTTAAGCTGGCACACAAATTCTCTCTCCAGGGTACCTGACTTCATATCAAGAATGCGCCTGAATGATTCTACTTTGCAGGTTTCCAGGTCAAGGACCTCATTCCCCACGCTAATATTTATTCCTATCCAGTTAGGTGAGTTCAGAACTTTTGCAAAGTATTTGGGATACCCGTTTTTCCACCATCCCACTCTTGTTTTATCGGGGTAATAAATTCCTGCAATGTATGATCCCTGCATGCTGTTACCTGAATATTTCTCCTCGAAATTGGCACGTTGACCCATATGTCCGTTTCCAATAGAGAAAATACTCTCAGAAGCCCTGTTAAACTGCGGGTCAAAACCCTCTTCAATAATCTTCCACTCGTCTGTTCTTAAATTGGGATTCATATATTATCTGTTACTTATTTTTATTTGTCATCCCGAATCCGGCTTTGCCGGAGAGGGATCTGTTACTTGGATAAAAACTACGTTCTATTAACGATTCAACGATTCAACGATTCAACGATTTAACAATTAAACCTCTTCTTCACTTTATCAATCTTTATTATTCATCAACATCATCAACAAGAAAAACCATCATTGCTGCTATTATCATCGATACTCCACCGGCAACAAGGGCATAAATGGTATGCCCGTTAAAGAGGGTTTTTACCATTAATCCAAGTATGCTTGCAGCAACCATTTGCGGTATTACGATAAAGAAATTAAAGATCCCCATATACGTACCCATCTTTTTTTGTGGCAACGAACCGGCCAGGATTGCGTAAGGCATGGAGAGGATAGATGCCCAGGCGAGCCCGACACCAACCATTGAAACAAGCAGTAGTGAAGGATTATTAAAAATATAGATCGACATTAATCCAAGTCCGCCTGCAATCAGGCTTATCATATGTGTTGTTTTACGACTGGTATATTTTGCAAGTACCGGTAGCAGAAAAGCAACCATAAACGCAAAACCGTTATACATACCAAACAGAACGCCTACCCAGTTAGCTCCCTTGTTATATAGAACAGATGTTGTATCAGAAGTACCATAAATATGACTGGTTATTGCGGAGGTGGTATATATCCACATTGCAAAAAGTGCAAACCATGAAAAAAACTGAACAACAGCGAGCTGTCCCATGGTTTTGGGCATATTAAAAAGGTCGGTAAGTATATTGTTTAGTCCGTTATCCTGCTTTCCGGCAGATTTTAAAAGTGCTGCTATTAATTGTAATACCCCAAACACTGTAATTCCGCCTGTAATAACATATAATTCACCTTTGCCCCTGATCCGGTAAACAAGCCACGATAAAAGGATCCCAACTACCAGCCATATTAAACTGTTTCGCAGAAATGCGGGCTGTTTTATCTCTTTAATTGAATTATCCCCTGTTCTTTCGGCTTTCATCTTTTTTTCATAAGCTTCGAATGCATCCAGCTCCTCAGGAGAATACTCTTTGGTTTTGATAACAGTCCACAATACAGCTATCAGAAAAACAAAGCCACCAATATAAAATGACAGTTGTACATTTAAAGGGATTAACTTGCCTGCTGCTGGCTCAGTTGATACATTAAACCAGTTTGTCAACACATAAGGAAGTACTGAGGCGACTACAGCACCAAGACCGATAAAAAAGCTCTGCATTGCAAAACCGGAGGTGCGCTGCTCAGATGGCAGCATATCTCCCACGAAGGCCCGGAAAGGTTCCATTGAAACATTTATGGAGGCATCCATTATCCATAACATTCCTGCAGCTACCCAAAGGACAGGGGAGTTAGGCATAATAATAAGTGCGATCGAAGCAAGGATTGCTCCTACAATAAAAAAGGGTCTTCTTCTGCCAAACCTGTTCCAGGTATGGTCACTCATGTATCCGATAATAGGCTGAATAATTAATCCGGTTGCGGGAGCTGCCAGCCAGAAAATCGGTATATTCTCAACTTTTGCTCCGAGCGTTTCAAATATTCGGCTCACGTTTGCATTCTGCAAGGCAAAACCAAATTGTATCCCCAGGAAACCGAAACTCATGTTCCATATCTGCCAGAAACTCAATTTTGGTTTACCCATATTATTATCGATCATTATTATAAATTTTGCTGTTGAAACTCCTTCAGGAAAGATAAAAGTACAAAAAAAATCCAGCCTGTTTAGTTATAATCAGTATAGTTACGTTCTTTTTAGAGTGCTGTTTCTGTATCATATTATTTCAATCGTTTTCGATGATTCAGAAAAGCAGAAAAAAATACTAAACAGATTGATTCTAAATAAGAATCCTAAATCTGCAGAATAAAGCGTTCTGACTTTTATTGAGGATTATCAATAAATTGTTTGACAATTACCGTGAATTAGGTTGAAGCATATTAATCTGATACACAATAATTAATGAAAAATTACCCGTAATTTTACTATTGAAGAAGAAAGCGAAATTTAACAAAGTGTTATTATGTATCTTAGGGTAAGTGATATTGTTAGTAATCTGCAAAAGTTCCATTCCGAACTTGCTGATTTTTATACATCACAGGCAGGAGTTGTCGAGTGTCGTAAAGTAAAAGATTTACTTGAATACTTGTCCGGAAGCGAACATTTCCAGGAGGGCTATATTTTTAATTATAAAAAGCACACACCTGTTGATGTTCTGAACCTTAGGATAAAATATACACCGCGAATATCCAATGCTGTTATTTTCGACTGCAAAATTGGTGAAGGTGTTGAATCCCCGGTAACTGTTTGTGATGTTATGAAAATAGCATTACGATACGATGTTTGCTTAATAGATTTTTGTAATGCACTTGCTGGTCAGGGAGATAATCCTTGTGCACAAGAGGTGTTTTGCAATTTTTGTAAAGTGACAAAACGGGAAAAGAGAAATCTGTTCACCCACAATACACTATTAGCCAGTTAATAAATCTTTCCTATTATTGTTTTACTGCAAGAGGGATTTCCGCTTGCCTGGTATTTTATTGTTATATTCTTAACAGATACTATCATTCGTCATTTGACAAAGTGTTGTAATCTTCTTAACTTGAACAAAAACCAATTTCAGGTTAAAATAATTTGTTGCATGAACCGAGCATGACAAAATTTCATCTATTATGACACACAGTGGAATAGCTTGTCCCGATTTATCGGGAATTAAATTTTGTCTTGTGAGCTGCATATGACCATTGAAAATAAATTATAAACAGATGAATAACTCAACAGAGGACGTTAATTGTCATGAATGTAATGCACGGGCTGCATGCTTTAAGAGATTTCTTCCGGATGAGATCGAATTATTAAACCAGCATAAAACCCGGGTCTTATTCAGGAAAGGTGAGACAGTGTGTAAGGAGGGAGGGTTTTCCTCCAGTGTAAAGTACATTGCTGACGGACTGGTTCAGGTTTTTATTGAAGGGCCTAATGACCGCAATATTATCGTAAAACTTGTTAATACCGGCGATTTTCTGGGTTTGTCCTCTATTTGTGGAACACAAACCTACTCATACTCAGCAACTGCATTGAAAGACACAATAATTTGCATGCTCCACAGGGAAGCGTATTTAGAGTTGATAAAAAAAAATGGAGATTTTGCTCTTGAGGTTACCCGGTGGTATTGCAGAAGCTATGATAAAGTTTATAAAAAGCTCGGTAGTATCGGGTTTAAGAATCTTCCGGGACGAGTAGCAGATGTTCT
>JAUVKT010000151.1 GCA_030596125.1 Bacteroidales bacterium
GACAAAATGTGTTTTGTTTATCTTGATAATAATACTGTCAGTTATGCCGGGGGAGAATTTACAGACGGGTTTATTACAGGTGATGTCAGATGTCTTGGAATGTATTCGGTAGGGATCGACACAATCCCTCCTGAATTATCATTCAAAAATTTACAGGCATCAACAAATCTTAAGGGAAGAAAAGAGATTAAAATTGGATTAAAGGATGATTTCAGCGGAATAGATAATTACAGAGTTGAAATAGATGGAAAATGGGCACTCTTCGAGTGGGATCCAAAAAATGATATCCTTATTTACAGGCTTGATGATCAGCGTTTAACACCCAATGGGGATCATCAGTTAATAATTACAGCAACTGATAACAGGAATAATAGCAGTGAACTAAGTATGCAGTTTTTCTGGTAACTGCTATTTGTTCCAGAGTTTTGACGGGTAAGTACCGTTGTCAAATAATTTTTGTATTCCTGCGACAACATAAGGTTTGTCTTCACGGTAAGTAACACCAAACCACTTTTCATCTGTCATTAATATCTGAATTGAGATATCACCTCTTTTAATAAAAACATCCATTGAGGTTGGAATATCAAGCTCAGCCTTCGGATCATTTTTACTCCTGTCTATAAAACTGATAAATTCATCCTCAAGATAACCGAAACATGAAGGTTTAAATCCCCAGAGATTCATAGATACGATCTCTTCACCTGTATATGAGTTAAAGCCGTCATTATCGGAAGGAGCAAAAATTCCATCGCTTCTCTTCTCTATCTTATGCGTTTCAACAATATCCTGTAGCATTCCGTTGTTGTCAATCTTACATACTCCACGATTTACGTGGCCATGATCAGAAAGAGTATTACTCATCTTATATCCAACAATGCAATAGTTTTTATCGTCATTGTTATTTACAAGAAAATCGTAGAGTGTACCAAATGAATCAATCCCATAATAATCATCTGCATTAATAACACCAAAAGGTTCATTGATCTTCTCCCTGGCCACAAGAATTGCATGGCTGGTCCCCCATGGCTTGGTCCGGCTACTGCCGGGAGCGGGTTTCAGATCACCCGGAAGGTTGTTAATCTCCTGAAACACGTAGTCAACTTCCACTATACCATGTAGCGGCTTAATAAATGTCTCAATTATCTGCTCCTCAATATCCCGGCGAATTACAAACATTATCTTTCCAAATCCGGCCCTTACAGCATCAAATATCGAAAAATCAATAATGGTTTCACCATTTGGCCCAACAGTGTCAAGTTGTTTATTACCGCCGTACCTGGTACCCATACCGGCAGCCAGAACTAAAAGAGTAGGTTTCATATGTTTATATTTTATTATTTATTAAACCCGCTATTATGCATTTCAAAATATGCGAATCGTGTCGTATAACCGCTGGCAAAAATAAGAAAAAAATCATTATCTTCAGATCGTTTTTTCAGATACCGTTTATTGGGTGCCAGATGTCAGATAACTGGTGTCAGGTACCAGGTGCCGGGTACCGGGTACCGGGTACTTGGGTGCTGTAATAACAATTGAATAATTGATATATTTATTAACAACTAATAATACATATTACATGAAAAAATTAGGTTTTTTAGTTCTGGTTTCTTTTATGGTAGCGGGATTGGTTATTCCAATTGCTGATGCCTGTACAAATTTTCTGATTTCAAAAGGAGCCAGTAAGGATGGTTCAACAATGATAACCTATTCTGCAGATTCACATGTCCTTTATGGCGAACTCTATTTTTGGCCTGAGCAGGACTGGCCTGAAGGTTCTGTACATGACGTATATGAGTGGGATACCGGCAAATTTCTTGGCCGGATTCCGCAGGCAAAACACACATACAGCGTAGTTGGAAACATGAACCAGCATCAGCTTGCAATTGGTGAAACAACCTATGGAGGCAGGTCTGAACTTCGAAACACTGAGGGAATTATTGATTATGGCAGTCTGATTTATATAACCCTTCAGAGGGCAAAAAATGCCCGTGAAGCAATTAGTACATTTTCAATGCTGATTGAGAACTATGGATATTGCAGTTCGGGAGAATCATTTTCAATAGCAGACCCCAACGAGGTATGGATTCTTGATCTTATTGGAAAAGGAGCGGGTGATAAAGGAGCCGTATGGGTAGCCAGGCGAATACCTGACGGATATATTTCAGGACATGCTAACCATGCACGTATTACAACATTTCCGCTTTCAGACGGCAAAACATCAATCACATCAAAGGAGCTTGATAAGATCTTTAACCCGGAAATAGAGACTGTTTATGCTTACGATGTTATAGATGTGGCACGTGAAAAGAAATGGTATAAAGGTAAAGACAGAGATTTCAGTTTCTGTGACACCTATGCCCCATTAGATTTTGGAAGTGCACGTTTCTGCGAAGCCAGGGTCTGGGCTGCATTTAACAGAGTAAACAGCAAAATGGACAAGTACCTTGACTATGCCATGGGTGAAAATCTTACCAACCGTATGCCCCTCTGGATTAAACCTGATGAAAAGCTAAGTGCTCATGACGTAATGGATCTTATGAGAGATTATTACCAGGATACTCCAATGGATATGTCTAAAGATCTTGGAGCTGGTCCGTTTGAAAACACGGTAAGATGGAGGCCTTTATACTGGGAGCTTGATTCTGTAACTTACTTTAATGAAAGAGCAACCTCAACCCAACAAACCGGGTTCTCATTTGTTGCTCAGTGCCGTAACTGGCTACCCGATCCTGTTGGGGGAATCTTCTGGTTTGGGGTGGATGATGCATATTATTCAGTTTATACGCCAATGTATTGCGGCATTACCGATGTGCCTCACTCTTTTGAGCGGGGTAATGGCGATATGATGACCTTCAGCGATGATGCAGCCTTCTGGGTATTTAACCAGGTATCAAATTTTGCATATACCAGGTCAAGCCTGATGATAGAAGATATTCAGCCAATACAAAACAGCCTCGAAACAGGTTATATCGACGAGACCCAGACAATCGATAAGATTGCAGCACAGATATACCAGGAGAATCCGGAACTTGCTGTTAAATACCTGACAGACTATTCGGTTATGGCAGGAGATAATACAACAGAAGTGTGGAAAGAGTTATACACATTCCTGTTTACCAAATATATGGATGGGAACATGAAGGAAAAGGTTGAAGTGCCCGAAGGATATATTTATGTTGCTCCAAAGATAACCTACCCCGGATACACTGAAGAGTGGTACAGGAAAATCGTAAAGGAGACAGGAGATAAGTTTAAGAAGAAGTAGAGAGGAAGGCTAAGGACTGCCGACTGCCGACTGCCGACTGAGGACTGAGGACTGCTGACTGCCGACTGAGGACTGAAGACTGAAATTATTCCGAAAAAAGTCTTCCAGGATTCAATAAATAAAAACAATTTTGTATCTTTGCGACCGATTTTCAGAACTGAAATAAGAACAGAAACAATAGCGCAAGATGAATTTAATGAATGTAGTAAATAAAGAGTATGCAGC
>JAUVKT010000144.1 GCA_030596125.1 Bacteroidales bacterium
AAATCCACCCCCTATGATTATGATATTTTTTTTGTCTTTCAATTCCTCGAAAAGCCTTTGGATATAGCTATAGCTTTTTTTAATATAATAAACATTCTTCATATCATAACCTCGAATGAATTCAGCTATCACAGGCGTGGAGCCTGTCGCAAAGACAAGTTTATCATAGTGGTAAACACTTCCTGATTTCAGGCATACTGACTTCTCTTTTATGTTGACTTCATTAACAGGATCGATAATCACTTCTCCCCCCAGATCTTTGAACGGTTTCGGTCCCATCATATTCTTTTCCACAGAACCCAGATTGTGAAAAATATAAGGAATACCACAGGGTATCAATCCTTTTTCTTCTTCCGTTATTATTAGAACCGATTTATCAGGATTTTGTTTTTTAACGGTTATTCCCGTTACTACACCGGCAGGTCCTGCCCCGATAATAATTACGTTATACTTTTTCATTATATTTTTTTTAGGTATTATTTGCAAATTTACTAATAGTCTTTTATAAATTTTATGAGTATTGTCAATAATCTATGTTAGTATGCTTTAAAGAACTCCCTGTTTAGCCTTGCTATATTAATAATCTTGATGTTTTTCGGACATTCTGCTTCACAGGCACCTGTGTTTGAGCAGTTGCCGAAGCCTAGCTCATCCATTGTGGCGACCATGTTCCTGACCCTCTCCTTAGCTTCTATCTTACCCTGCGGAAATAGAGCGTACTGTGAAATTTTTGCCGACACAAAGAGCATGGCTGAAGCATTTTTGCATGTAGCTACACACGCTCCACAACCAATACAGAGAGATGCATCAAAAGCATCGTCAGCATCCTTTTTATTTACCGGGATAGCATGTGAGTCGGGCGCCGACCCAACATTGGTTGAGATAAACCCTCCTGCGATCTGTATCTTATCAAAGGCGGAACGGTCAATAACCAGGTCTTTTATTACAGGGAAAGTTTTAGCCCGCCATGGTTCGACAGTAATGGTGTCACCATCATTAAAATATCTCATAGAGAGATGACAGGTTGTAATACCCTGAACCGGCCCGTGCGGATGACCATTGATATACATACCACATGTTCCGCATATTCCTTCACGGCAATCATGTTCATATGCTACAGGGTCTGTTCCCTCGCCGATAAGTTTTGTGTTGAGAGCATCAAGCATCTCAAGGAACGACATCTCAGGCGAAACCTCATCGAAATCATATATCCGGAATGAACCTTTTGAGTTGGCATTCTCCTGGCGCCATATTCTTAATTTAACTTTCATCTGTTTATAATTTACTTTTTGAAACAGTAATTACTTATAACTTCTCACTTTTACTTCAACCTCTTCGAAGATCAGATCTTCCTTATGAAGCTTTGGAGCCTTACCTGATCCGCCATTTTCCCATGCAGCAACAAACATATAGTTCTCATCATCTCTCATAGCTTCTCCCTCCGGGGTCTGGCTCTCTTCCCTGTAATGGGCGCCGCAGGATTCTTTTCGGTTGAGTGCATCGGTTATCATAAGCCCGGCGAGTTCAAAGTAATCAGCCACCCGTCCGGCCTTTTCAAGTTCCATGTTGAGGTCATCACTCTTGCCGGGAACAATAAGGTCGCTCCAGAACTCTTTTTCCAGATCTTTAACCATTTCAAGAGCTTTATTAAGTCCCTTTTCATTACGGCTCATACCACAATAATCCCACATTATTTTTCCAAGACGTTTATGGAAAGATGAAGCGATCTGCTTACCTTTTACTGCTAATAGTTTATCAATCCTTTCAACGACCTCTTTCTCAGCCTGGTCAAATTCATATCTGTCTGTCTCAAACTTTGATGTCTTTAGCTCATCAGCAAGATAATTACCGATAGTATAGGGTAGGATAAAGTATCCATCACCCGATGCCTGCATCAGTGAGCTTGCTCCAAGCCTGTTTGCACCATGATCGGAAAAGTTTGACTCGCCTATTGAGAAGAGTCCCGGTATGGTAGTCATTAATTCATAATTGACCCATAACCCACCCATTGTGTAGTGGCCTGCAGGATATATTCGCATAGGCTCTTTATATGGATCTGCTCCTGTAATTGTGGTGTACATTTCAAAGAGGTTGCCATATTTTGATTCGATAGCTTTCTTACCCTGTTTATTTATCGCATCCCTGAAGTCGAGGTTTACGGCAAGTCCGGTTTCCCCAACTCCATAACCGGCATCACAACGCTCTTTGGCTGCACGTGACGCAACATCCCGTGGAACAAGGTTGCCGAATGCAGGATATCTTCTTTCGAGAAAATAATCCCTCTCATCTTCGGGTATATCGTTAGGGTTACGTTTTTCTGCTTTCTCTTTTGGCACCCATATCCTTCCGTCATTACGTAGTGATTCAGACATGAGGGTAAGCTTCGACTGGTAATCGTTTAACTGCGGAATACTGGTAGGGTGAATCTGAACAAAGCTTGGGTTTGCAAAGAAGGCTCCTTTTTTGTGAGCCTTCCAGGCAGCAGATGCATTAGAGTTAACAGCCAGTGTCGAAAGATAATAGACGGTTCCGTATCCACCTGTTGCAAGTACTACTGCATGAGCCGAATGCCTTTCTATCTCACCGGTAATGAGGTTGCGGGCAATTATTCCTCTTGCCTTACCATCGATAATCACCAGTTCAAGCATTTCGCGACGTGGGTACATCTTTACACCTCCCTTTTTGATCTGCCTGCTGAGTGTAGAGTATGTTCCCAAAAGGCATTGCTGACCTGTTACTCCCTTTGCATAAAATGTTCTTGAAACCTGAACTCCACCGAATGAACGGTTGTCGAGATTTCCACCATAGTCACGCGCAAAAGGAACCCCAATCGCTGTATAGTGGTCTATAACATCGTTGCTGACTTCGGCAGCTCTGTAAACATTTGCTTCACGTGCCCTGAAGTCGCCACCTTTGATCATGTCATAAAAGAGACGATAAATGCTGTCACCGTCATTCTTGTAATTTTTGGCAGCGTTAATGCCTCCCTGGGCGGCTACCGAGTGAGCTCTTCGGGGAGAATCCTGGTAACAGAAATTTTTTACATTGTATCCAAGCTCTCCAAGTGATGAGGCAGCGCTGGCTCCGGCCAGACCTGTTCCCACAACTATAATATCGAGTTTCTTCTTGTTAGCCGGATTTACAAGCGCGGCTGTTGCCTTATATTTGGTCCATTTTTCCGCTAACGGGCCTGCAGGTATTTTAGAATCCAATTTAGTCATTGTAGTCTTTTTTTCAATAATTTTTTTACTTAAACAACCAGATAATAAGTGGTATAATTGCAAACCCAACCGGTATCAGAATTGCATAGAACAATGCAACAACCTTTACAATGGGGGTCCATATCCTGTGATTCAGACCGAGAGTCTGAAAGGCCGAACTGAAAGCATGAAACAGATGTAATCCAAGCAGGATGAAACAAATCCAGTAGAAGATAATATAAGCAGGTATTGCAAACAATTGATGAACAAGGGAGTAAAAATTCTCAGGATCTCCTTCAACAAAACCCAGCTTGATTAAGTAGAAGTTGAAGAAATGTATCACAAGGAAAATCAGAATTGATCCGCCTGTCCAGATCATAAACTTCGAAAAAAATGAGGTTTCAGCCCTGTTCCCCGATTTGTATCTGACAGGACGGGCAAGCCAGTTCAGAATCTGAAGAATTATCCCGTATGTTATATGGATAAGTATTGTGCCTATCAATATTACCTCAACAATTTTAATAAGAGGAAAGGTAGCCATAAAGTGAGCCGCTGAATTAAAGGGTTCGGGATCACTATTTAACAACATCAGGTTGATAATCAGGTG
>JAUVKT010000038.1 GCA_030596125.1 Bacteroidales bacterium
GTAGATATTAAAATAGGACTGATTCTTGCCGTCGGGAATATGATTGGTGCATGGATAGGGACCCGCAGTGCAGTTAAACGGGGTCCGGAATTTATCAGGATAATTTTGCTTGTGGCAATTTCTGTTTCGGCCCTTAAAATATTGGGTGTTATTGATAAGATAATCGCGTTGTTGTAGAGACACAATGCGTTGCGTCTCTAAAACAACAAATGTTACTCTAAGATAAAGTGATATGTAATAGTCCCTTTCTGGAAAGGGGTGTCGGGTTTTCTGTTGAATTTAGCATCCATAGCAGCTTTTCGGGCTACTTTCAGGAAATATTCTTTAAGTATAGTTGATCCTTTGACACCTGGTATTGCATTGGTAACATTACCGTTGCTGTCGACTGTTACCTCTACAACCACAATCCCTTCTTCGTTGATATCATAGCTTGGTTTAGGTAATGTCCCCCTGGCCTGCCTGCCGGCAAGATCAAATGATACTCCTTTGGTTCCGGTACCTGTTCCTTGCCCATATATATTTGAGTCGACCGATCCGGTTTCAGCACCCTGGTTCCCTTCACCACCTGCTATACCTTCACTGGTATCTGTATTGGTGCCTGTTGATCCTGCATTGTTAAGGGCATTCCTGGTTCGGTTGATAATATCAATCCGTCTCTGTTCCCTCTCTTCGGCTTCTTTTTTCAGTCTGGCCTCTTCTTCTGTTTTTCGTATTCTTTCAGCCTCCTCTGCTTCACGTTGTATTCTTTCCTCTTCAAGCTTCTGTAATCTGACCTTTTCGGCCTCTGCCTCTTTTTGTTTGCGTTTCACTTCTTCAGGATCAGGTTGCTCAATTGTTTTCTTAACAACAGGAGCCTCTTCAAAATCCTGGGTAAGAGTTGATTCGGCAGGAGAAATATTTTCTGAATTTTGTGTCTGAGTATCTGTCTCGCCGCTTTCGGGCAAGCTGGAAGCCTCCTCTGCAGAAGAAGCTGCAACAGGTTCGATCAATCCAAATCCTGTTTCGCCGGTACCAAAATTGACGAGGATGCCTTCCTCTTCGGGAAGTGGCAATGGTGTATGGAAACCGGCAAGAATTAATACGCCTCCAAGAACCACGTGAAAAATTATCGTGGCAATAACACCTTTTTTCCTTTCAGTAGGAAATTTGCGCAGGTCGTTATTTTGGGTTCGTTGCTGCAATTATTTTATATTGATTGTTTTTGCAAATATTCATAACCTGAACAACATAATCCCATGGTACTGTTTTATCGATATGTAAGGATACATAGATATCCTCACTGTTACCAATTCTTTTCCTGAGTGTTGTCTCAAGGTCATTAAAAGCCACCGGCTGATCCTCGACATAGAACTGCAGATCTCTTGTAATTGATACAGTCGTAAGCGGTTTGGCAGCAGACTGAGTTGAACCTTTTGGCAATAGTAGTTTCAGTGCAGTCGGGTGAATTAATGTAGATGTGATCATAAAGAATATTAACAGCAGAAATACAATATCCGACATTCCTGCCATACTGAAGCTTACACTGATCTTATTTCTTGATCTGATAGCCATAATCTACTATTTAACAGGTTCGTTAAGGATATCCATAAATTCGCTTGATGTAGCCTCAAGCCTGAAAATAACTTTCTCGACTCTGGCGACCAGCATGTTATACGCAAAATATGCAAGTATCCCCACGATCAGGCCACCCACTGTTGTAACCATAGCGGTATAAATACCATTACTGAGCAATGATACGTCAATATTATTACCGGCATTTGACATATCATAGAACGCTTTAATCATACCAATAACTGTACCAAGGAATCCGATCATTGGTGCAGCTCCGGCTATTGTAGCCAGTGTAGGAAGTCCTTTTTCAAGCTTATAGACCTCCAGTTTACCCACATTCTCGATAGCCGTATTAACGTCATTAAGCGGACGTCCAATACGGGTTATTCCTTTTTCAACCATCCGTGATGCAGGTGAAATACTTGATTTGCAGAGGGCCATGGCAGCATCAATTTTACTGTCATATATATAATCCTTAATTCGATTCATAAAGTTCATATCTTCACGTCCGGCTTTAGCTATAACATACCATCTCTCTACGAAAATATATATTGCAATCAGTGACAATAGAAAAATGGGTACCATTACCCAGCCACCCTTAATTACAAGTTCGCCGAATGAGAGGGTTATTTCACTCGCTTCATCTACTGCCAGTCCGGGGTCTTGCAATGTCATTTGTAATAGTATCATCTTTAGTTTTTTCTTTAATTATTATTTAATTTATTTGTTTTATTATCAAAGGATTGTGTGTACTGGTAAATACATATTTAATCAATCGAAGATATAAAAAAAACGAGATATAATGTTTTCTATTATATCCCGTTTAATAAATTATTTGTTAACAGCTGTTAATGAACAACCCATATTTGTGCTTGTAGCCAGTAGGTGCCTGCTCCAGCGAGGTAACCAATGATGGCAAGCCAGGTGATCTTTTTCATATACCATATAAAGTCAATTCTCTCAAGTCCCATTGCTGCAACACCTGCAGCTGAACCAATAATCAGCATGCTTCCACCTGTTCCTGCACAGTATGCAAGAAATTCCCAGAAAAGACCATCCTGAACAAAGAATGCCAGATATTCGGGGTCGGCGGCAATCTGAATCATTTCAGGACTTGCAACCGGGTACATTCCCATTGCTCCGGCAACCAGTGGGACATTATCAACAATGGCAGAAAGTGCACCAATAGCGAGGTTAATTGCATAGATGTTACCGAGTTTCTCATCAAGATATCCGGCAAGCAGACTAAGTTGACCGGCCGACTGCAGGCTTGCGACTGCAAGCAGAATTCCCATGAAGAAGAAAATTGTAGGAGTATCTACCTTCTTGACAATATGGAATATTGTAAGTTTCTTTTTAATATCTTCGTTTTTGCCCCTGTGCATAATCTCGGAGGTAAGCCAGATAACACCAAGCCCAAACAACATTCCAATATATGGTGGGAGATGTGTTATGGTTTTAAATACAGGAACATTAATTAAGAGTGCGATTCCAAGAATCAGCATAAATACCCTTTCACGGGAAGTTGTATAGTTGTTCCCACTGTTATCAATATTAGGTCTTGTAATCTCACCTTTTACAATAAAGGTAAGAATAAGAAGAGGGATAATTATACTTACAAGACTTGGTATAATAACCCTGGTAATGATAGCAACTGTTGTAACCTGACCACCAATCCAGAGCATAATAGTGGTAACATCACCGATTGGTGACCATGCCCCTCCGGAATTGGCTGCGATTACTATTATACTGGCAAAAAACCATCTTGTTCTCTTGTCGTCGATAAGTTTCCTGAGAAGAGCAACCATTACTATTGTTGTAGTAAGGTTATCCAGGGCGGCTGACATAAAGAATGTAAGGAAGCTGAGAATCCACAACAGTTTAACTTTATTTGTTGTGGTGATTTTATCGGTAATTACCTTAAAACCCTGATGCTGATCTATGGTTTCTACAATTGTCATTGCACCGAAAAGAAAGAAAAGAATCTCTCCTATATCTCTAAGATGGTGACCAAGTTCCTCTTTTACAAAATGATTTGAATGGTTGGCAAGGTCAACAGTCTCCCTGTAGGGCGAAGTAGCAAATTCAATATCGCTCATTGTGGGTTTGATGTTATGCAGAAATGCTTCTGCCATCTCTTTCAGCTCGTTCCAGGATGGAGAGAACCCCATACTAAGGATCTGGTTACTGAAAAGAGCATAAATGGCCCACAAAATTGATCCTAACAGTAGTGCAGTGGCAGCTTTCTCAATTTTAATAGGATGCTCCAGGGCAATCATCGTGTAGCCCAGGATAAAAAGAACAACCATAAAAATAAACATGTGTGATAGATTTTAATAGGGTTTAACTTAATCTGGTATATTTTCAACTGTTTTTATTGAAAGTCACAAATTTAGTTTTATTTTTCAGATGTACAAGGCAGTTGAGGGTGATATAAATTATGGCCAATGTTTTATGGGCCATGCTGAGTTGCAGGTTAGGTTAGTTTCCTTCTTCGATCCGGATTTCCTTTTCTTTTTTCATTTTGCCTTTATCCTTTTTAAAGATATCGGAGAACTTATTGAAGTCTTTTCTGAAAAAGAGGCCAAAACCCTGGGTGTAGGGAGCTGTTTCGTAATATAAATTGTCGTTAGACCTGTTAAATACTTTTAATCTTACTTTCTCGGTTAATCTAACTTCCATATCAAATTCACCGGTAATATTATTGGTTGATGAGGTTGTTTCCTGTCCGCCCACATCAAAATTACCATTTATCACGACCCTGTCATTTAGCAATTGTGTTGATAGTGCTACCTCTACCTCCTGGGTACTTATCTCATTCTCCGGGCGGTATGTAAAACCGATATCGAAATCGTTGCTTATCTGTGATAACCAATTGCTTAGCTGGTTTGAAAGCATTTCTGTTGTGGTTACACCCATGGCTGATGCACTGGTGTTTGATGTAGTTGAAGAAGTAGAAAAAGCAGGATCGGGATAGAAGGAGTTCATTACCAAAAGGTAAAGGAACTGCCGGCTCATCTCCTCATCAGAATTTATCGCATTACGAAGGTATGTACGTGTCTCTTCATCTGCAGTGGGCAGGTATATGTCAAAACTAATTACCGGGTTAATAAGCTGCCCTGACATATTTAGATGGCACTCAACCGGGATCCGGCTTCTGAATGCGTCATCCTGAATCAGTTCATAGAGTGATGCCTTTAATTTGTAAATTGCCCTGATATTAACTTCAGCATTAGTGATATCTCCATCCCATGAAATAGTACCTCCATTCTCAACAATAAATCTCTTATTGAAAATATTTCCAAGGGTAAGCAGGTAGACTCCGTTTTCAATAGTGTAGTCTCCGAATATGGTAAACTTTCCTTCTCTTGTAATAGCAAGGTTAAGATTACCTGATCCCCGTCCCCTCATCACATCACCCATTCTTGAGTCAAATACCAGTTGTATTTCGGCATCGGGTGTTACATCAAGGTCAAGTTTAAGGTCAATTGATCTTTTATTCCCTGCAGGTTTAAGGGGCAATGATATCACTCTCTCTTTGCTTACGGTAAGATCTGACTCTATAAAGGAGATAAATGAATAGTCGGTTACTTTTTCATTCGAATTAAGCGGAATAAACATTCTGGTATTTCTGTCGGTTCGAGCTGATATGTTAAATTCAAGATCTTTAGCGGGCCCTCTTATTGTTATAAGCCCTGATGCATAAGCGATTCCGTAGAAGAGGTTATTATCTTTCTCCCTGGTATCCATCGCCTTTATACTCTCCGTCTCAATGCGGAGATCAACATTGAACTCCTTAAACATCGTATGGGAAACATAGCCATCTAATAGTGCGGTATTACCATTTTCATCACTGATGTTGATATTATCGAAAACAAACCTGTTCCTGTCAAAGAAAATTGAATCGGAAAAGAAAAATTTCGTTTGCAGGTAATCAATTGTCATCGAGGCATCTTCGGCCATTATACCACCTTCAATTACAAGGTTTGAAGGTTGTCCATTTATAGATACTTTACCTGTTCCGTGTCCTTCCATATCTGAAGCGAATGAATGAAGTACAAGATTCAGAATATCAAGGGGGAAACTATTCAATCCTGTAGTCAAGTTAAGATTCTTATTTTCAGGGTCATAATAACCATTAACATCAAAAGTATTTACACCTCTGTTATCGTTCTTTATTGATATAGCTGCAGCCCTGGTAATGTTATCCCAGTTACTCAGTATCCCGACATCTCCGTGTTCATGTTCATTAGTTTTAAAATCCCGGATTGAGATATTACTGCCGAACATAAGATTATTATAGACATCGGTTATTAATACATTACCAATCAGACTCCCATCTACTAAGAATTCAATTTTCCTTTCCTTTTTATCAATGACCTGGCGGTTAATATTATTAAGGACACCGAGGTTAAGGTTATTAAATCCAAAATGAAGTGTATCTTCACTATTTTCCGATACTTTCCCGTTGATTCTGAAGAAGTCATTAGCATTACTTATTAGAAAATCATTGACTGTCATAGAAGTTGAGTCGACGAGAATGGAGGATTTATCAATTGTCCATTTTTTATCCCCTATCATGATAGTTGAGGGCAAGACATTGACAAGCAGCTTTGGTTTGTCTGTGCTGCTTTTTGACAGATAGCTTTCGGTAAAAATTTCTCCTGTTGATATGTCAGATCCGGGCTTACTCCATTTAAGGTTGAAACTGGATTTGTCATGATTAGTTGATGCTTCGATATTAAAAGCATGAAGATCAATCCTGTCGGCAAGATTTAGTTTATCACTTAAAACTGATAAAGTGGCAACTGAGTCGGCAGATGTGGCAGCAATACTAAACCGTAGGAGGCTATTTTTATTATAGGTGAAATAATCTCCTTCTGAATAGAGTGAAACAATTGAATCAGGTCTGAATCGGCCCTTAACAAATGAGCCGGGAGCAATCAGTATCCCGGTTCTGAAAAAATTATTTATATCATCAGTATTTTTGAATCTTGCCTCAAATTTGAAATTATTCAGTGAGGTTATTCCTTTTATTGCCGGATCGGGGGATAATGAGGGTGCGATAGCGTAGAGTATCGTTTTAAAGTCAGAAAGAATCGACTCGAGATCATAACTCCCGGACAGGTCGGCATCAATATAATCGGTACGGAATTCAATCAGATGATTATCATCTGTTATTGTTGATTTGAGACTGGCATCAAATAGTTCGAGCTCATTTCCGAATTTTGTAAGTTTTGAGTTTAACAGTCTTACTTCACCATTTAAGTTTTCCAGACCGTCACCTGTCATATTTGCTATAAGCAGTATCGATAAATCTGAAGTAGTATCGACAGGGTCAATATTGAGAGCGTAAAGGTTGGCATTTTGAATATTTAGCGTAAAATCCACTTCAGGAAGGGAGTTGGTAAAGTCGAACCTGCCGAGAAGATCAAGCTTCAGATTATCATTATCTGTTATAATTGATCCATCCCAGGCTTTTTCAGTAAAGAGCCCGTTAAGGTTAATATCCCTGTATGTGTAATCATTAAACTGTATGCTGTCGATATTTCCGTTGAGGTTAGCTCTGAAATTATCCAATGACTCTGAATAACCGTCAACATTTGCCGACCCGGATACAACCCCCAGGATATCCTCCCTGTCTGTAAGTTCCCCGAGGTTTATTGCCTGCGCCTTCAGAGATCCTTTATATACAAAAGAGCTAGATGTGTCGGGTTTGAAAAGTATATCCGTTGAAAGGTTTCCTATGTCTGTCTGAATAAGCCCATAGGTTACAAAATCTGTAATAAAGCCGGTAAAATTTCCATTGAAGCTGATGTTCCCAAGCCGGTTAACCTGATCACCCAGGTTAAGATAACCTTTGCCGGGAATCATCAAGGCGCTGATTTCAGTTGTATGGGTCGTAAAATCTTCAATATCAATAAACATAAATGTATTATCAATATCGGGTAACCCTGAGAGGTTAAAGTCGCAAACCAGGCGTGTACTGTCAGAATATGAGATATTAAGGTCACGTCCCTTAAGCTCGTTTACTGTGCCATTAAAATTTCCTGAAAGCGTAACATAATTATTAAACCCTTTCAGGTCATCAATGAAGTAGGAGAGGTCATCAATATAAAACAGCGATGAATTAAAAATAAGTTTGAGACGGGCATCCCTGAAAAAGATAAAATCATCATCACGGTGAAAAATATCCACCCCGATAAGTTCTGAGTTAATAAAACTATTGTTTGTTCGTATTGTCGGATCATGAAGATAGATGTGATCATTTGAAAAGTCCAGTTCAGTAAACAAACTTTTTATCTCAAACCCCGATTCTGTTTTAAAGGATAACTCAGAAAGGATAAGTGATACATTTTTCCATAGTTTATCAAAGTTGTCAACAGTAAGTTGAAGATCATTGAGTGATACGTTGTTAAAGTTTACAGAACCCGGAGTTGTTACGGATTCATTTCCACTGTAATAATTGATTTTGCCATCTGTGATTCTTATTCTCCTGATTGTCATTTCCCTGTTTCGTTTGGCCGTATCTTCTCTGATAAGCAAGTTTACGAATGTAATAAGGTTAAGATCGCCTGTAGAATCAGGCTTTATATTTATTACAGGTTGAGAAATATCAATTCTTCCAAGTCGAACCAGTCTCTCTTTTTTACTGGTTTTTCTGATACCTACATTCACTGCAGGTGTGTAAAGAAGGGTGTCGTTGTCAGAATCTCTGATAATCAGATCGTCAATTTGAATGGCATTAAAAAAGATAAAGTGCATGTTGGCAAATTCTACTTCTCCTGGAATATTTTTGGAGATTTTTGCTATTAATTTTTGTCCGAGCCATGTTTGAACAGATGGAAGTTTCAGCGTGAAATATCCTATAGCTGGCAGGAGAATTACCGTAAAAAGTATAATGAATATAGTTTTATATATTTTCTTAATTTTGGTCATTATATATGAAAGCTAAAATCACGTTCCAAAAATAGTTAAAAAAAAGATATATTAAGTTAAATGCCAGTTACCATACTTGCCATAGAATCTTCATGTGATGATACTTCTGCTGCAGTTGTAAGAGACGGCTATCTTCTTTCAAACCTTATTGCAACCCAGGAGGTTCATAAATTGTATGGTGGAGTTGTACCGGAACTGGCATCCAGGGCACATCAGGCTAATATAATACCGGTTGTTGATCAGGCAATGATTAAAGCAGGAGTGACTTCTCATGATATTGATGCTGTGGCTTTTACCAGGGGGCCTGGATTACTTGGGTCTTTGCTTGTGGGGACATCTTTTGCCAAAGGGTTTTCTATAGCACGTAATATACCTATTATTCAAATAAATCATCTCCATGCGCATGTCCTGGCTCACTGGATAAAAGAGGATGGAAAAGAGAAGAGGGTTCCTCAGTTTCCGTTTCTTTGTTTGCTTGTTTCCGGCGGACATACCCAACTCTTAATTGTTAAGGATCATGCGGAATTTGAAGAGATTGGATCGACAATTGATGATGCAGCAGGCGAAGCATTCGATAAATGTGGCAAAGTGTTAGGTTTGCCATACCCGGGCGGACCAGTAGTTGATAAGCTTGCATCAGATGGCGATCCACAAGCATATAGGTTTACCAAACCAAAAATTAAGGGGTTGGATTACAGTTTTAGCGGATTGAAAACCAATTTTTTATATTTCCTGCGCGATTCGCTTAAGAAAGAGAGTAATTTTATTGATAATAATATAAATGATCTGTGTGCTTCGATCCAATTTACAATAATTGATATCCTTATGGATAAACTCATTAAGGCATCTGCTATCACGGGAATAACCGAAGTAGGAATTGCCGGAGGAGTAGCTGCCAATTCAGGCTTGCGAAAGGCATTAATCAGGGAATCGAAAAAGCGGAAATGGAATATTTTCATTCCTGATAATAAATTCACAACAGATAATGCTGCAATGATTGCAATTACGGGATATTTTAAATATCTTAAAAAAGATTTTTCGGATCATACAATTACTCCGTTAGCAAGATTTAAAGTTTAGTAATGGATCAAAAAAAAAGGTCAATATTAGTTGTGGGTGCCGGTGCTGTGGGAGGGATAATTGCTGCCTCTCTTGCCAGGGCTGAGTACGATATAGAGCTGGTATGTAAATATGATGATTACCGCGACCTTGTTATGAGCGAGGGCATAAAAGTTGGCGGAGTTGTTAAACCGTTTATCCGGAAGATCAAAGCTTTCTCACGTATTGAAGATGTTACCGGGAAAAGAGATATAATTATCCTGGCAGTTAAGGCAAATGATGTAAAGGATGCAGCTGAAAGGATTAAGCCGATATTATACGATGACTCGATAGTGGTACCTTTGCAAAACGGAATTGTAGAATTTGAACTCTATTCAGTACTTGGCAAAGAACGTGTAGCAGGTTGCATTGTTGGATGGGGGGCTACCATGAGATCACCGGGTGACCTTTTGATAACCTCTGATAACGATTTTATTTTAGGCTATTTTGATAAAGATCCGGATGAAAAACTTGAAGAGGTTCGCGAGATTCTCTCTTCCGTTGTATCATCGCATACGGTTACCAATATGCTTGGACATCGTTATTCAAAACTTATAATCAATTCGTGCATCACTTCACTGGGAGCGATTAGTGGTCTTAACCTGGGGGAGATGCTTCGAAGGAGAAAGGCAAGGTTGCTATTTATTGAGATTATAAATGAGGCTATGGAACTAGCTCATATAATGAAGATTAATGTTGAACCGTATGGAGGGAGGCTTAATTTTTATGATTTTATTATGTTGAAAGGTTTTTTCGGACGTTTGAAACAACATATTACAATAGGTTACATAGGACTCAAATACAGAAAGTTAAAATCGTCGAGTCTCCAATCATTACAGCGGGGCAATCGAACCGAAATTGATTATCTGAACGGTTACATAGCTGATAATGGTCGCGATTTTGGAGTTCCTGTTCATGTTAACAGGGAGATTACAAGGCAGATTCATGAGATTGAAGAGGGGAACAGGAAGATTTCACCTTTGAATTTTGACGACACTGCATTTGAGAATTATTGGTAAACTGTTTTTATCTCTTCGCTAAATTTATATTTTAGCGCTAAAATTTGTTTCATGGATCAATACTTTTTAGAGCCTACAAGGAGTACACCTGAGATTTGTTTCACACCTGATGGTAAAATCAGGATAAAGGGCAGGTCGATTCATGAAAATGCAGAAGATTTTTACAAACCTTCGCTTGAATGGGTTAAACAGTACCTGTTGGACCCTGCTGATGTAACATATATAGATATCGAGCTTGAGTATTTTAATAGCGCCAGTGCCAAGTATATCATCCGGCTTCTACAAGAATTCCAGAGAGTGACCCTGCAAGATAAGAAGTTCTATATAAACTGGTTTTATGAGGAAGGTGATGAAGATATTCTGGAAAGAGGAGAATATTTTGCCTCAGTACTGAATATCAATTTTAATTTTATAGAGATAAGTTAAACGACTTTTTTCTTAATAGGCCAATATCTGACTTTTTTCCCTGCCTCGTCCCTTTATCCATATCTTATTTTGATAAATTTCCACGATTGCATAGGCGTTTATGTCAGGAGTCTCAACCATCCCTTTGAGGTTAACGAAATGAATAAGACCGGAGTTACCATACCCTCCTTTGTGATCATGTCCGCAGAAACCTGCAATAATATTATCGTATGGTTCAATTGTAGCAAGTACAGACCTGTAATTTAATACATTATGGCCTGTTTCCGGCCATAATGGGTGATGAGTGAAAAGAATAACCTTTTCATCTTTATGAGTTGATTCTTTCAATTCCCTGTTAAGCCATGTAAGCTGTTCGTTATCAATGCCTCCATTCCATTCATGAGAGTGGTGTGCACCCGCTTCATTGAGCTCTGTTAACAATTTACTTGCTGAGTCTCGTTTTTTGCGTGATGGGGAGTAAACAGAGAGATCGTTACTGTCGAGTATAATAAACCGGTATCCTTTTATAATAAAACTGTAGTATCCTTTACCGGTATTCAGCAGAGGCCTGATATCTTTTAAATATTTCTTATCGACACTAAAATCGTGGTTGCCGAGTGTATGATAGACAGGAGCCTTGCAATTATCAAACAGGGGCAATAAAACTTCATACGAGTTAAAATCCCTGTCGATCATATCGCCAAGCGTAATGATACAGTCGGGCGATAAGCTATTGAAATCATCAATTGCATCTGATAGTTTTTCTAATGATTCCCTGTAAAATCTTGTTCCGGCAGGATCACAATCACAATACTGTATATCAGCAATAACTCCAAAGGTTATAATAGGCTCTGAAGGAGCGGGGGCTGACTCATTTGTTAAGGTTTCGGAAAATGGCAGGTAGAAACCCATAATTGTGATTAAAAAGAAAATCCTTATCATACCTGATAGATTAACAGGTATTAAAGATAAGGATTTTCTTTTATAAGAATAACTCTTAAACGGAAGGGTTTCCGGTCATTCCCATAAACAGTATCGCATTAGTTGAACTTTCCCTTATGATATAGAGGAAAGGCCTGTCAAGCGAGATTGTCAATGGGCCAGTTGGTCCAACGGATGTAAGCTCCATAATAACAACCGTAGCAGCTGCTGCTTCAGTACCCTCTTCCTTTGTTTCGATGAATGTCTGGTGTAATACTTCGCTGATAAATAGTTGCTGATCGGAAATATTTGAAAAATCTGCTGCACCGGAAAAGGCGATTCCCATACCCATTGATGTTAAAATATCGACCAGGCCTTTCTTGTATTCATATTTAAACCTGGGCATAAATATATTAACCTCTCTTTCGTTAAGGTCTCCTATCCATGAGTTCCACGACTCTGAATTTAGCAGAGATATTATATCACTTATTGAATTCCCGTTTTGCGGAAGTATAACATCCATAACGAAATTACCCTGCCCATACGGAAGCTCGGCAATAATAAGGTCTTCTGTGCCTCCAACCTTCAGGGTAGTTGTCTGGTTCATCATGGGAACCATCACTTCTGTATCACCCTTTTTATAGAATGTCATATCGGTGGTTTGATCCTCATCAAATTTATAGCGCCATTTGCCGTTAAAGTAGATAGCATTTACAAGTAGCATTACAACATCATCACTTAACTCATCGACCATATCTTTGATCTTCCCGTGTGTATGATCTTCAATCCATTTATTGATTACATCAACGATCCCCGGGTCGGAGATATCAAACTGGTACCCCTCTGCATCAAAATAATTTTTAAGGGCGTTAATAAATTCCTCTTTAACATTCAGTCTGTTCTCAACCCACACAGAGTTGGCTATTTCCATTATAACCCTTTCGTCAACATTCATAAGAAGTTGTGTGAGATCTTTATAGGAGTTATTTATGTCGTCGACATCCAGGTTGTAGTACCGGAGTGCATTCATCATCGAATCCCTTGTTGACCCGTTTGCGCCGTTAAGGGTCATCGAAAGTGCATAAGAGATACTAAGTGGTGAGATCATTATATTCTCACTTTCTGTATCATCCTTCATTATATGTCTGAAAATGTCGAAACTAAAAGAGTTATCTGATTCAACAAGGGACTTTTGGATCGCTGTGAGTTCGATATTTACAGGATCACCGGGGTTATCATCTATCTGCGATTTTTCGCATGATAAAAAAGGTGCCAGAAAAAGGCTGGCCGTAAACAGATATTTAAAGCTATTATTTATTTTCATGATACACAGTATTAGGTTCATCGAAATGAACCAAAAACCGTGCCACCCATCAGGTTAAAAAGCCTCTTTACCCGGAAAATGAAATCTTTTACGTGCAATTTCTTCAGGGTAGAGGAAGAAGAGTGATTCTGCAGTTGCACAAAGATTCCCGGTACCATCATAAAGAGAGCATTTAAGTTTTGCATTCTTTTTATCATAGCCGGCTATTTCTGCTTTAATGCTTACAGCGCCTTTTGAAAGACGAACAGGTTTCAGATATTTAACATTAAGTTCGGAAGTTACCCCGGCAGTACCAATCTTAACATTAACACACCAGGCTCCGATCTCATCAAGCAGTGTTGCAATAATTCCTCCGTGCAAAATATTTAAATAGCCCTGGTAATTCTCAGTTGGCTGCCAGGTGGCATGAACTGAATCGTCGCTCTCCTCAAATTCAAGATGAAGCCCAATAGGATTTGATGTACTGCAGGCAAAACATTTACTCTGTTCTGGATCGTACGGGTTATTTATTTTTCTTCTCATCATTATCAAGTCTGTTTTTTGTCTGATAAAAGGCTATTGTATAGAATACAGATATCCCAAGAAAGATCAGTCCGGTAACCAAAAGGATTAAAAATCCACCGACAGTTGGCTCTTCGAAACCTTCCTCAACACGTCCCATTCTCCAGATATAGCCATATACTGCCCCGAAAATAATAATTAAAGAGATACTTACGCTAATAAGCAGTATTGTTTTATCGAGTACCATACTGCTTTTATAAAGACTGGAGCCTTTAAAATTTTCATACTTTTCTCTTGAAAAGGCGTATGCTCTTTCCCTGGCCATACGTTGCCTGTAACGTATCCACTCAGCTAAAAACTCATTATAATTCTCCTTTTCAGTGAGCCTGGTCTTATGGTGATTTAACAAAAACTGGTATGCTTCGGTAGCAAACACAAACATATCTTCTGCATTTTTCTGTTTGTTCAGATCGGGATGATAGAGCCGCGCCTTTTTACGGTATGCCTTTTTAATCTGATCAATTGATGCATTCTTTTCTACACCGAGTATCCTGTAATAATTTTCGGGATCTATTGTTAACATACTCCTGTATTGAAAGATAAAAGACGAAAGATAAAAGATAAAAGGCAAAAGGCGAAAGATAAAAGGCAAAAGGGGGCCGAACGTTAATAAATTACCCTGTGGGTGATTTTAGTGAGGAGCCAGACTGTAGCGGAGGATTTCATAACTCAAAGCAAAAGCGCCAATAGTCAAGTGCCAAAAGTTGTGAAGAAGTTATAAGTGAGCTAAAGTTAAAAGTGACTAAAGTTGTAAAGAAGTTAAGAGTTAAGAGTCGAAGATTATGACATCACATATTTGACGGAGTGTCAGGGTGACAACCTTATTAGTTCCTGATATAATAATATCGTGTTTTTTGCTATCTTACTGAATATGTTTCAATTTTATTAAGAATGGTTCTCAATAGTAAAATATTTTTCTAATTTTGCAGACTAATATTTTTCTTATATTATGGAGTGGCAGAACGTTGCAATAGCTTTTGGATTAACTCTTTTTGCTGGAATGGCTACGGCTATAGGTGGTGCATTGGCTTTCTTTGCAAGGCGTACTAATACAACATTTTTATCTTACTCCCTGGGTTTTTCAGCAGGAGTAATGATTTATATATCATTTACAGAACTTTTAAGTGAAGCCCATCATGTAATCAGTAAGTCTTTTGATAATGAATCGGCTTCATGGCTCACCTTTTTATTCTTTATTGCCGGTTTCTTTTTAACTGCATTGATCGATAAAATCTTGCCATCACGTGAGAATCCACATGAGGTCAAGAGTATTGAGCAGATGGATATAGATTGTCCTAAAAGAAGTAATAAATTGCTGAGAACAGGAATTTTCATGGCCATAGCACTTGCGATTCACAATTTTCCTGAAGGGATAGCCACATTTATTGCTGGTGTTTCCGATATAAAAATTGGTGTTAGTATAGCCATTGCTATAGCGATACACAATATTCCGGAGGGAATTGCAGTATCTGTTCCTGTTTATTATGCAACAGGATCAAGACGTAAAGCATTTACGTGGGCTGCTTTGTCAGGCTTCGCTGAACCATTGGGTGCCGGAGCTGGTTTTCTTATACTTTCATTTTTCAATAACCCCATTGTTCTGGGATACGTTTTTGCAATTGTAGCCGGAATTATGATATATATTTCCTTTGATGAATTACTGCCTGCTGCTCATAAGTATGGAAAGCACCATACTGCAATATACGGACTTATTAGCGGGATGATTCTTATTGGTGTAAGTTTGATGTTGTTATAAGAAGGCGTAGGTTGACAAACGAAGTGAGGAAATCCCGACAAACCGAAGTATGAGGATTCGTCGGGAGCGTAAGGCGTAAAGCGTAGGGCACAGGGTTTACGGTGTGAGTAAGTTGGTGATACAAAATTATTATTAAGTGATGGGCAAAAGAATAATTGAATGCGTTCCAAACTTTAGCGAAGGATGTGATGTGGGTATTATCAGGCAGATTACTGATGTTATTGAGTCGATTGAAGGAGTTATGCTTTTGGATGTTGATTCGGGGAAAGACACCAACCGTACCGTTGTAACTATTGCCGGGGAGCCTGAATTTGTAGTGGAAGCGGCATTCCTGGCAATAAGAAAGGCATCTGAAATAATAGATATGTCAAAACATCATGGAGAGCATCCAAGAATGGGAGCTACAGATGTTTGTCCGCTTGTACCTGTCTCAGGCGTTACAATGGAAGAAACCGTCGAATATGCAAGGAAGCTTGCAGAGCGTATCGGAACAGAACTTAAAATACCTGTATATTGCTACGAGAATGCTGCTTTTAAGGAAAACAGAAGGAATCTGGCTAACTGTAGATTGGGCGAATATGAAGGCCTTAAAAAGAGGTTTGAAGATGAAGAGTGGAAACCTGATTTTGGCCCGGCTGAATTTAATATCAGGTCAGGAGCAACTGCAGTAGGGGCCAGGGATTTTCTGGTGGCCTATAATATAAACCTTAATACCACATCAACAAGGAGGGCAAATGCTGTTGCGTTTGATGTAAGAGAGAGAGGCCGTGTAGAGAGGGAAGGTGATCCAATAACCGGCAAGATTGTAAAAGATGCTGATGGCGAGCCTGTTATGATACCTGGAAGCCTGAAGGAAGTTAAAGCAATTGGCTGGTATATTGAAGAGTATGGTATAGCCCAGATATCGATGAACCTTACCAATATTACAGTTACTCCGGTACATATTGCCTTTGATGAGGTTTGCGAAAAAGCTAATGCACGCGGACTCAGGGTTACAGGGTCTGAGTTGGTTGGCCTGATTCCGCTTAAAGCAATGCTTGATGCCGGTACCTATTTTCTAAGAAAGCAGAAACGCTCAACAGGAGTTTCAGACAGCGAATTGATAAAGATTGCTGTGAAATCGATGGGACTTGATGAGATTGGGGAATTTATTCCAGAGAATAAGATAATTGAGTATGTAATAGGAAAAGAGTCGGGTAAGAGACTTATAGATATGAGCCTGTCTGATTTTATGAATGAAACAGCATCAGAATCACCGGCTCCCGGGGGTGGATCTATCTCAGCTTACATGGGATCACTGGGTATTGCTCTGGGAACGATGGTGGCTAATCTCTCCTCACATAAAAGAGGATGGGATGACCGATGGGAGGAGTTTTCCGATTGGGCAGAGAAAAGCAAAAAGTTACAGAATCAATTGCTGATACTGGTTGATGAGGATACAAGAGCCTTTAACCATATAATGGATGCCTTTGGTTTACCAAAAGAGAGTGATAATGAAAAGAGCCATAGAAAAGAGATGATCGAAGTGGCTACAAAGAATGCTATTCTTATACCGTTTAAGATTATGGAGACAGCTTACGAAGGATTTGAAATCATTCGCGCAATGGTAGAGAATGGTAATCCAAACTCAGTAACCGATGCTGGTGTAGGTGCCCTGGCAATCAGATCTGCAATCCTGGGAGCTTTTCTGAATGTGAGAATAAACTCGGTTGGATTAGCAGACAGATCGTTTGCCAAAGAGATTATTAATAAGGGTAATGAAATTGTAACAAAATGCAATTCAGAAGAATCTGAGATTATTAAAATTGTAGAAAGTAAGATGTAGATGGCAAGTTATAGGCCTTATTTTCTTCGCTGAAAAGATCTTTTTTTTAACCTGGCCCTGCTATTTTTATTTATTATCCGCATAACCAGATAAACAATCACCAGTATTGCTATTATAATGAGCAAGGGAAGCATTTCCTGTTTCATTTCGCAAAAATTAATCAATTAACCTTTTTATCACACGCAGTTTATGTGTGTACCTGTTTAAGTCTGACCTAAAGATTCCCTGATGGTCAATACTATCGATCCTGACGTTTCCGGATGCGTGAATCGCCTTGTTGTTATCGTAAAGGATCGCCACGTGAGTGATCTTTCCGGAATTATTATCAAAAAATAGAAGGTCTCCTGGAAGTGCTTCAGCAAGAAGATTTACAGTCTTTCCTGTTTCAGCCTGGTTAAAACTGTCACGGGGAATAGCAATTCCATGCAGTTTATAGACTATCTGGCTGAGACCCGAACAATCAATTCCTGCTGAAGTTCGCCCACCCCAAAGATAGGGAGTATTCAGGAACTGCCTTGCTAAGGTAACCAGGTTTGAGCTATGGGGTTTTGTTAATATTTCATTGTTGCTTTTGAAGATGATTCCTCCGGCTTTAAACAATTTCTCCTCTGATGGGTCTTTAATTATCTCCGATCCGGTAAAAATTTTAACCATGGAATTGTCTGGGAGGGTGGCAGTAATATCACTGACTAAAGTCTCTGCTTGACCACTTTCTGAATTCTTTATAAAATTAACATGATCATTATCAACCCAGCCAGAATATTTATCAAAATTCAGTCTGATTTTGGTCCAGGTACCTGCCGTGTCTTCAATAGTAAATGTCTCCCCGAAAAGTATCTGGCTGCCCATCTCAGCCTTGTGGGATGGTCCGGTTCTTAAAGGTACTACCGGACTGATACAAATAAATTCACTCATATTATTTTATAACTGATTATGTTATGGTGAGATATATTATACTGTAAATATACTGATTTACATAATGGCAACAAATCAGTCGGCCCTCCTTCGCTCTCCACTTCGTTTCAAGCTTCGGAAGGGCAAAGCAGTCGGCAGTTAGCAATCCTCAGTCGACAGTCAACAGTTCTCAGCCTTAGCCTCAGCCTCAGCCTTTTTCCTATAGCCTATAGCCTTCAGCCTTATGCCCTACGCCTTTCGCCTTTCCCTCTACATTTTAACCATTAAAACAAAACAAATTTTGAAAATAAAACTATTTTTGTATTAATTGTTGATCGGCAATCTATTAATATAAGTAAGGTTATGTTAATTACACAATGGTGGGCTTCAATACATCGTTATTTTTTTATAGGAATTTTGTTTGCGGTTGCAATTGCAATTGTAGTATATATATTCCCGAGTGAAGGCAAGTTCAGGTACGAATATCAGAAGGGAAAGCCATGGATGCATGAAGTTCTGATTGCCCCGTACGATTTTCCTATCTATAAAAGTGATGCCGGACTGGCAAGAGAGCGCGATAGTATTCTAATTGCTTTCAGACCGTTTTACAGTTATGATACTTCAATGTTATCCAGGGAGTTGACCTCTTTTAGCAGCTACTATAACGAATTACGTTTAAACAGGATTGGCACGGAGGATGAATTGTCTGTGGCAGATTATGAGCAAATGAGATCCTCTCTTTCCGACATCCTTATTAATACTTATTCTAAAGGGATATATGAGGTTAATGACTATAGTGAACAACTTCGTTCGGAGAACAAATCGATAATACTTGTAAAAGGTGCTGTGGCTGAGGAGGTGTCAATTTTGGAATTATTTGCACATAAGGAAGCATACGAAGATGTAAAGGAAAAGAAAGATCAGATTCTGGCAGAAATGAATGAAAATATTGACCTTCGGCTGTTTGAGTTTATTTCGACCATTAGCCTTTATGATTTTGTTAAACCCAACATTAGTTTTAATAAGAGTTTAACAGATAATGAGCAAACACTTTTGCTTGATCATATCAGTTTGACAAGGGGCCTTATTCAAAAAGGAGAACTGATAATATCAAGAGGTGAGCTTGTTAACGATTTTAGGTTCAGGGTGCTGGAGTCATTGAGGTATGAATTTGGTGCAAGGGTTGGGTCATATAATTCCTGGTTACTGATATTTGGACAGGTGCTTCTTGTGAGTGCATCATTTCTGGTGCTTTTTCTTTTCCTGTACAATTTCAGGAGGGAAGTTCTCGACTCTTATGGAAAAACCATATTTATTGTTCTTCTGATTCTGGCCTTTATTATACTTACCCGGGTAACCATGTTAATGCCTGAATTAAGTGTTTATCTGATTCCATTCGCTATAATTCCTGTAGTAATAAGAACTTTTTATGATCCCCGACTGGCTCTGTTTATTTTACTGGTAGCTATTATGATCGCCGGCTTCCTTGTGCCCAATTCATTTGAGTTTGTCTTCCTGAATTTTATTAGTGGGGTGGTTGTAATATTTACTTTGACCAATACCTACAGGAGAGGCAAGCTCTTTCTTTCAGCATCGATGGTTTTCCTTGCTTTTTCAATTGTGTATTTTGGGATCGGCATTATTCAGGAGGGTGATGTGAAGAGGATTGACTGGTTAAATTTCGCCTGGTTTGCCGGAAACTCTGCACTGATTCTGCTCAGCTATCCGTTGATCTTTATTTTTGAGAAAACATTTGGATTTCTTTCTGATGCAACACTTTTTGAATTATCCGATACCAATCAGCCCCTGTTGAGAAGGCTTGCGGAAGAGGCTCCGGGTTCATTTCAGCATTCGATGCAGGTGGCAAATTTAGCAGAAGATGTAGCAAGAATGGTTGGAGCGAACCCCCTGCTGGTGAGGGCTGGGGCGCTTTACCATGATATAGGAAAAGTAAATAATTCTGAGTATTTTACAGAAAACCAGGTAGATGGTTTTAATCCGCATGATTATATAGAGCCAGAGGAGAGTGCACGCATTATTATAAACCATATAAGTATGGGTGTGGAGCTCGCTCGCAAAGCAGGACTTCCTGAGCAGATTATTGACTTCATCAGGACCCATCAGGGAACAACAAAAGCATATTACTTTTACAGGAAGTACAAAGATAAGAGTCCGAAAGAAGAAATCGATCCATCCATATTTTCTTACCCCGGGCCGAAGCCATTCAGCAAAGAGACTGCTTTGTTAATGATGTCTGATGCTGTAGAGGCATCTTCAAGAAGCCTTAAGGAGTACAGCGAAGAATCTATCCGCAACCTTGTTGAAACAATTATTGATTACCAGATGCAGGAAGATCAGTTTACTGAGGCCCCCATCTCATTCAGGGATATCACTTTTGCCAAGGATGTTTTAGTGAAAAGATTGTCAACTATTTACCATGCCAGGATTGCATACCCAAAGGAAGAGGATAAATAAATGCGGGAGAAGATGAGAGTGGGGGAATGGGAGAGTGCTTGCCCTGTGAAATACGACGCAGGAGTTATTTCTACAGGGGGAGAGTGGACTAAAACCGCATATCTATTATCTCAGCATCTTTATATTTAGCGGAATCGAATTTAAAGAACGATTCATTATACTTTTTCGTAAGATCATAATCATTTACTGAGATCAGAACTGTGATACCATCTTTTCTTTTGTATTCTGCTGCGATAAGTAAATAGTCTTTTGTTATATGCAACCTGATGCGGATAAATTCGGTATCCATGTTTTCCGGATAAAGATCGATAGCAAATCCATCGGTTGATTCACCGATCAGCCTATGCTTGTAACCATTCTTATAAAGGGTGAAAAGCAGTTCGGGTGACGTGAGAAACTTTTCAGTATCGGAATCGGGTTCTGTAATTATCACCTCCTCAACTTCGGGTGCATAGGTGAATGTGGTTGTGCCATTAAACCATATAATATTCTCAGGCAGGTTAAGCTTGTACATACTCTTTTTAATAACCAGTGTCCCTTCTGATTCGTTTGTTGTGTTATTAATATCATCGGTAACTATAAGCGTAAAATCCATCAACACAGAAGGAGCAGCCAAAGCTTTTTCTGAGAATTTATCAAGTATGCTTTTTGCGACCGGATCATTTTGTGCGTACAGGGTTCCTGATATTAAAATCAGGTAAAACAGAATAATTCTTTTTTGCATAATCTCTTTTTATTCTATGTTACGCAAAATCTGTTCCAAACGGTCCATATCGGTAATAAGTACTTCTCTTGCCTTACTTCCTTCGAATGGTCCGAGTATACCTGCAACTTCCAGTTGGTCAACTATCCTGCCTGCACGATTATAACCAAGTGAAAGCTTTCTTTGAATCAGAGATGTTGACCCCTGTTGGTGTTGAACAACAAGCCTTGCTGCTTCATCAAACTTGCTATCTCTTTTTTTAAGATCAATTTCCATGAAACTATTATCACTTTCTCCATCATACTCAGGTAGGAAGAAAGCGTCAGGATAGCCCTGTTGTGAACCAATAAATTTGGTTACCCTGTCAATTTCGGGTGAATCGATAAATGCACACTGTGCTCTTACAAGGTTGTTCCCGTTATAGAAAAGCATATCCCCTCTGCCAACCAGTTTTTCTGCCCCGGTCTGGTCAAGGATGGTTCTGGAATCTATTGATGATGATACCCTGAAAGCAAGGCGGGCAGGAAAGTTGGTTTTAATTATACCTGTAATAATGTCTGTCGAAGGTCGCTGGGTAGCAATAATCAAATGTATGCCTATAGCCCTGGAAAGCTGCGCCAACTTTTGTATTGGCCCTTCAATTTCCTTTCCGGCTGTCATGATAAGGTCGGCAAATTCATCAATAATAAGTACAATGTAGGGCAGGAAACGGTGTCCGTTCTCAGGGTTCAGTTTTCTTGCTTTAAACTTTTCATTATACTCTTTAACAATTCTCACTTCGCCCTTACGGAGAAGTTCGTATCTGCTTAACATCTCAATTATCAGTGAGTTAAGAGTATTAACAACCTTTCGGGAATCTGTTATAATCGGGTTTTCGGCATCTGGTAACTTTGCAAGGTAATGTTTCTCAATCCGTGAATACATAGTTAGCTCAACCATCTTGGGGTCTATCAGTACAAATTTTAATTCAGCAGGATGTTTGCGGTAAATAAG
>JAUVKT010000044.1 GCA_030596125.1 Bacteroidales bacterium
CTGCACCAATAGAGAGAGATATTAATCCGAAACTGTTAGTTGTTGTATTGTGTGTTTCAACAAAAAGAGCAGTGCCGCCAACGGCACCTTCGAGGATAGATATCCTTAAAGCAACATTCTGGCCGGGCAGAATGTTTCCACTGATATCTCTGGCAACAGCCTGATATTTAAACTGCTGGGGTGCCTGTGCATTGAGAGTCAGACAGGCAGCCACCACGGCAATAATGGTAAATATTGTTTTCATATGAATAAAATTATTATGGTTGTCAGTTTGGCTTATTGCAAGTTATGAATATATAATATTAAACACAAGTAAAGACGCTGTCATACTGAGGGAGCCGGTTTGGATTTGGCTATCTGTCATCCTGAGGGAGCATCGCGACCGAAAGGATCTGTTGAGACACTTGTTGAGACGCAATGCATTGCGTCTTTACTATACGGATTTTTTTTTAAATTTGCAGCTGCCTTTCCTTTCCTGGAAACGTAAAGCGATTAAATATTAATGCAACTATGTATCTGAATAGCGAACATATAAAAGAATTCTATAATACTGTTTCTGAGAAAATTAATAAAATCAGAGCGGTAACCAATCGTCCTTTAACATTAACAGAGAAAATACTCTATACTCATTTTTCTGATCAATTTGATGGAAACTATGTTAGAGGAGCGGATTATGTAAATTTTTTACCTGACAGGGTAGCCATGCAGGATGCAACTGCCCAGATGGCGATCTTACAGTTTATGAATTCAGGGATGAGTAAAACAGCAGTCTCTGCAACAATCCATTGCGATCACCTTATACAGGCCAATGTTGATTCAAAGACAGATCTTGGTGTGGCTTTACAACAAAACAGTGAGGTTTATGATTTCCTTGAATCGGCTTCTCAAAAATATGGTATTGGATTCTGGAAACCGGGGGCCGGTATAATTCACCAGGTAGTATTAGAGAACTATGCATACCCGGGTAGTATGATGATCGGAACAGACTCTCATACTGTAAATGCAGGAGGACTTGGGATGATTGCCATTGGTGTCGGGGGAGCTGATGCTGTTGATGTGATGGCCGGAATGCCATGGGAGCTTAAAATACCTGAAATCATAGGGGTAAGGCTAACAGGTAAAATGAACGGATGGACAGTTCCTAAGGATGTAATTTTAAAACTGGCCGGAATACTTACTGTAAAGGGAGGTACCAATTCAATAATAGAATATTTTGGTGAAGGTGCTGAAACTATATCCTGTACAGGTAAAGCAACTATCTGTAATATGGGAGCAGAAGTGGGTGCAACTACTTCACTGTTTCCTTACGACTTTACTATGAACAGATACCTTAATGCTACAGACAGAAGTTTTGTTGCAGAAGAGGCAGATAAATATTCAGATCTGTTGCAGGCCGACAGGGAGGTAATTGATAATCCCGAAAAGTATTACGATCGTGTGATCGACATTGATCTTTCAAAACTTGAACCACATATAAATGGTCCGTTTACTCCCGATGCAGCTTATCCAATCTCGGAATTTGTAAAGATTGTTAAAGAGAAGGCATATCCTGCTAAACTGGAAGTAGGGTTAATAGGATCATGTACAAACTCTTCCTATGAAGATATGACCCGGTCAGCTTCTGTCGCAGAGCAGGCTCTTGAGAATGGTATTGCTGCCAGATCAGAATTTATTATTACTCCCGGATCAGAACAGATCAGGTTTACCTGCGAGAAAGATGGGGTGCTTGAGAAGTTTGAAAAGATAGGCGGAACAATTATGGCTAATGCGTGCGGGCCCTGTATTGGTCAGTGGAACAGGCATAATAATCCCGACTATCCAAACTCGATTATAACATCGTTTAACAGGAATTTTGCCAGGAGAAATGATGGTAATCCCAAAACCCATGCTTTTGTTGCTTCGCCGGAGATCGTTACGGCTCTTTCGATAGCAGGCAAGCTTACATTTAATCCGTTAACTGATAAGCTGATTAACAGTGAGGGCAAAGAGTTTAAATTTAATCCACCGGAAGGAACAGAGCTCCCGCCTGCCGGATTTGATGTGGAGGATGAAGGATACTTAGACCCGCCGGCGAACAGTGATAATATAAGTGTTCTGATAAATGATGGATCTAACCGGCTCCAAAAGCTGCAACCGTTTCAACCATGGAACAGTGAAGATATTAAGAGTTTAAGGTTGTTGATTAAAGCTAAGGGGAAATGTACCACCGATCATATATCGATGGCAGGAACATGGCTAAAATATCGCGGACACCTTGACAACATTTCGGATAATCTTCTGATGGGAGCGGTGAACTTCTTTAATGAGAAAACAGAATCAGTCAAAAACCAGGCTACCGGTAAATATTGTAAGGTGTCTGAAGCGGCAAGAGATTATAAAAGAAGAGATCAGGGTTCGATTATCATAGCCGAAGAAAACTATGGCGAAGGATCGTCAAGGGAGCATGCTGCGATGGAACCCCGGCACCTTGGAGTAAAGGCAGTGATAGTGAAGTCATTTGCACGTATTCACGAAACAAACCTCAAAAAGCAAGGTGTGCTGGCATTCACTTTTGCCAATAAGGAAGATTATAACCTGATCAGGGAAGATGATGTATTCGATATAACCGGACTCAACGAATTTACACCAGATACTCCCATTAAGGTTACTATCAAACATAATGATAATTCAACTGACAGGATCGGGGTAAATCACACATACAACGAACTACAGATAGAGTGGTTCAGGGCCGGAAGTGCATTAAATATTATAAGACAGAAAATACAATCATAAATTGAGAGAAGACAAATGAAAAAAATTATTGTTAAAAATCCGGTAGTTGAGCTTGATGGTGATGAAATGACCAGGATAATATGGTCTTTTATTAAGGAGAAGCTTATTCTGCCTTACCTTGATATCGATATTAAGTATTATGATCTTGGCGTTGAACGTCGCGATGCCACCAGCGACCAGATAACAATTGATGCTGCCGTGGCTATAAAGAAGTATGGAGTTGGTATAAAATGTGCTACAATAACACCCGATGAAGTACGCGTCAAGGAGTTCGGACTTAAGGAGATGTGGCGATCACCAAACGGAACGATCCGAAACATCCTTGGAGGTACCGTTTTTCGTGAGCCTATTATGATTAAGAATGTTCCAAGACTTGTCCCGGGGTGGACCAAACCAATATGCATCGGGCGTCATGCTTTTGGCGATCAGTACCGGGCAACAGATTTTCTTGTGAAAGGGAAGGGGAAACTTACTATTACATTTACCCCTGAATCAGGAGAGGAACAAACATATAACGTTTTTGATTTTGAAGGAGACGGTGTCGCACTCTCCATGTATAACACAGATGAGTCAATTTACGGATTTGCCCGTGCCTGTATGAACCAGGCACTAACTAAAAGATGGCCTCTGTATATGTCAACCAAGAATACTATTCTTAAAAAATATGACGGACGTTTTAAGGATATTTTTGAAGAGGTATATGAGAATGAATATAAAGAGGCATTTAAGAAAGCCGGAATAACATACGAGCACAGGTTGATTGATGATATGGTTGCTGCAGCATTAAAATGGGAGGGCGGATTTGTATGGGCATGTAAAAACTATGATGGTGATGTTCAGTCCGATACAATTGCCCAGGGATTTGGGTCGCTGGGACTGATGACATCTACGCTTATTACACCCGACGGTAAGACCATGGAGGCAGAGGCCGCACACGGTACAGTAACACGGCATTATAGGTTGCACCAACAGGGAAAGGAGACATCAACTAACCCGATAGCATCAATTTTTGCCTGGACAAGAGGTCTGGCTTTTAGGGGCAGGCTCGATAATAATGTTGATTTAACAGACTTCTCTGAAAAGCTTGAAGAAGCTTGTATTGAGACGGTTGAACGCGGTAAAATGACTAAAGATCTTGCAATTCTTATTAAAGGAAACGACCTTCAAAGAGGTGATTATCTTAATACACAGGAGTTCCTGTCGGAAATAGAAAATAGCTTGAGTGATAAACTAAAAACAGATTAGCAATGAATAAAAGTATAATAGACAAGATATCTGAGAAGATACATAGATCAAGTGATATTGAGAATGAGCTTTTCAATAAATATAAAGTGAAAAGAGGCCTGAGGAATGCAAATGGTTCGGGGGTTCTTGTTGGACTAACAAACATAAGTGATGTTGTCGGTTATGAAAAGGGGGAAAATGAAATTATTCCGGTTGACGGGAAACTGATATATCGGGGGATACCTGTAGATGAACTTACCTTAGGTTTTAAGAATGATGGCAGACACGGGTTTGAAGAGACAATATACCTGTTGCTTACCGGGAGTCTTCCCGGAAAGGAATCTCTTGATGAATTCTCTAAGTACCTGACATCCCTCAGAGATCTCCCGATGATGTTTATCAAAACAAATATGATATCAAACAGGGGGTCGGATATAATGAATATGCTTGCACGGAATATCCTTTTCCTGTATACATTTGATAAAAAGGCGGAAGATACTTCACAGGCCAATCTTGTTGAGCAATCTTTAAGCCTTATTGCCAAGCTTCCGGTGATCGTGGCATATTCATACCATGGAATGATGCATGCACAGAAAAGAAAAACTCTATATATACGTCATCCTGATCCTGAATTAAGTGCAGCCGAAAATTTTCTCTATATGCTTAAGGGAAGGGGAAATTATACTTCACTGGATGCAGATATTATGGATCTTTCACTCATACTTCACACAGAGCACGGAGGAGGAAATAATTCATCGTTTACCACTCGTGTAATCAGCTCAACACTCACCGACATCTATTCGACGATGGCGGCAGCTATTGGATCACTCAAAGGCCCTTTGCATGGAGGAGCAAACCTGAGAGTGCTGGAGATGATGAAAAATATAAAGAAGAACGTAAAAAACTGGACCAACGAAGGAGAATTGCTTGATTACCTGGTTAAGATTCTGGATAAGAAGGCCCACAACCAAACAGGTAAGATATATGGTATCGGGCATGCTGTTTACACAAAATCCGATCCTCGTACATCTGTACTGAAAGAGAAGGCCCGTGAGCTTGCCATTGAAAAGGGAAGGGAAGAGGAATTTGAATTATACAACATGGTAGAGAGGCTGGCACCTGAGGCTTTCAGTTCGTTTAAGAAAGGGAGTACCAAAGTGCTTTGCGCGAATGTCGATTTCTATTCGGGATTTGTTTATGAGAGTATCGGAATACCGAAGGAGATATTTACTCCACTGTTTGCAATTGCCCGTATTGCAGGCTGGTCGGCACACAGGCTTGAGGAACTTAATTTTACAGCCAAACGTATTATTCGTCCTGCTTATAAATATGTAGCCGAACCTCAGAAGTATATTCCTTTGGATAAAAGAAAGTAGCGATTTGTATGATAAAGACGCAATGCATTGCGTCTTTACTTGATCAGTCCCAGCTTTTTAGCTCTTATCTCCCAGTTTTTACGGGCGAGCACCTGCATATCCTCAACATTGTCCATCTCATCGACGATTTCAAGTCCGATCAGTGTTTCAAAGACATCCTCCATAGTGACAAGGCCTGACACCATTCCATACTCATCGACAACCATTGCAATATGAGCCTTCAATTCAATCAGTTTATAAAAGAGTTTAATGATAGGCAGGGTTTCTTCAACCGTACGTATTTTACGGACAATTGATTTCATCGGCTTTTTCCCTTTACCTTCGATGATCATCTCCATTATTTCATCTTTAAGTACAAAACCTGTTATCTGGTTAAGCTCTTTCTCATAAATCGGGATCCGTGAAAATGGAATATCCTTGCGATTTTCATAAAAATCTTCAATTGTGGTGTTTTCCTCTTCGGCAACTACCACAATTTGAGGTGTCATTATACTTTTAACACAGATACTTTCGAACTTCATCAGGTTTTGAAGCAGTTGTGATTCCTCATCTTTCATTATGCCCTCTTCAATAACAGAATCGGTTATAGCTTCAAACTCATGGCGGCTCATGGTGTCAGGAGGCTGATTCTTTTTAAACCGTTTTGTAATAAGGTGAGTCAGCATTATAAACGGATACAGAGGGGAGTAGATCATAATTTTCAGAGAAAAAACTGTGAAAACACCCAGTTTCTTCCAGTAGATCGCACCAAGGGTTTTTGGGATTATCTCTGATACGAACAGAATGATAAGTGTTAAAACGACCGAAGTAATAGTAACATACTCTTCTCCCCATATTTTTTGTGCCTGAGAACCAACACCTGCTGCCCCCAGGGTATGGGCAAATGTGTTAAGCGTAAGAATTGCAGCCAGCGGAAGATCGATATTTTTCTTAAAAACATTCATTCTCATGGCATATTTTTTCCCCTCCTTGATTTTCATGCTAATGAAATATGGAGAAGTGCTTAAAAGTGAAGCCTCAAGAATTGAACAAAGAAAAGATAAGACAAGGCCTATACTCAGGTAAACGAAAAGTAATCCCATTTTTTACTGGTTGCAAAACATAAGCGAATATTACTATATTTTTTTCACTTTCGCAAAAATAATAAAAAAGCCCTCGGTATTATTAATTAAAACTAAAATGATTTCATACTTATATATCAAATTTGTGGAAACATGAACCGAGCATGACAAAATTTTATCTATTTTGACACACAGTGGAATAGCTTGTCCCGATTTATCGGGAATTAAATTTTGTCTTGCGAGCTGCCCGCCTGACTGGCAGGCAGGCATGTGACCATTGAAAATAAATTATAAACACATGAAATTTTTAGTATGGATGGTTGGCTATATCAGGATCATAAGAAATAATATCAGGAAGAGAAAAGCAATTGAAGTTATTAAGTTAATCATACAAGAATAATAAATGTCCTTCTTGTGTAGTTCCCGGTCGTTAATGCCAATATATGGCTTATCAACAAGCAATTCATCATATATATCTGGTCCTCCAAGTCTGCAGTTTAAAATTCCTGAAAGAGCAGCTTCAGGATATCCGGCATTGGGACTGGTATGTCTTTTTCCAAAAATAAAGACGTGTTTTATTCCCCGCCAGCTAAATGTACAAAGAGACATCAGGAGAGCTGTTAACCGGGCAGGAAAATAGTTTAAGACGTCATCTAGCCTGGCAGCAAACCAGCCAAATTGAATGTATTGTTTGTTTTTATAACCTATCATCGAATCCAGAGTATTAACCATCTTATATGTAATCATTAACGGAATGCCGCCAATAGCAAAAAAAAAGAGGGGGGCAATTACTCCATCACTTAAATTCTCTGATATCGTTTCCAGTACAGCTCTTCTGATTTGTTTTGGATCTAATTCAGAAGTGTCCCGGCCAACAATATAAGCCAATTGTTTTCTTGCAGAATCAATCCCTTCAGATTGAAGCTTCTTCTCTACCTTTAATGCTTCTGATATCAGACTCCGGTTTGCTAATCCATAGAAAACCATCACAGAAGAATAAACCATGTATATTAAATTAAACCCAGATAAGAATCGATCAAGTAGAAACAGGCTAAAAAATACCAGACAACACAAAATACTAACGAGCAGGATTCCTCTGTATCTTTTATTATTACCATGGTTCATGTTGCTTTCTCCTATTGAAATCATTCTCCCAAAAAGCCTTATCGGATGCGGCAACCATAATGGGTCTCCAAGCATCAGGTCGAGAAAAAAGCCAACTGCCAATGGAACATAACTAACCCCGGCTCCATTGATTAGATTTTCAATAACCATGTCTTTATCCCTTTAATTAGCAGCTGATTAAACTTTTCCTCCTGAACTGCGAGACGAAAAAAAGAATTATTTAGCCCTTTAAAATTTGAAGCATCCCGAATCAGCAGGCCAAACTCCCGGATCAGATAGGTTTTCAAGTCAATTGCTTTTCCTTTTTTCAGTTTTACAAGGAAATAATTGCATTTCGATTCTATTACTTCCAGTTCATTGATACAATTCAATTTTTGCTGGAATTCCTGAGAGCGGTCAAAAAGCAACTTCCGGTCCGGAAGCAAATTTTCGTAGTTATTCATAATGTAATACCCAGCCTCTTGTGCGAGGCTGTTAACACTCCAGGGGATCTTATATGCGGAAATATCTTGCTGTAAACCAGAGGGCAGGATTATATAACCAAGCCGTATTCCCGGGATGGAAAAGGTTTTTGTAAGAGAACGAACAACGATTAGATTGGACACCTCTTGCACTAACGGAATAGAAGATTCAAAACCGTAACAGAGCTCAGAGTATGCTTCATCAATTATAACCATAACGTCCGGATTGTTATTACAGAAATATTTAAGGGCTGTACTGGTTAATACCTTTCCATCCGGATTATTCGGATTGCCAATCCAGATAATATCTGTGTCGGGTTTGAATTCGTGATGAAACGACTGGTGAGAAACAAACTTCAGAGAATGACCATTTAGCCTGCAGGCATCTTCATATTCAGCAAATGAGGGAAATAAAACAGATGATTTTTTCCCCTGGTAAAAGTGAGCCAACATATAAAATGCCTCGGTCGAACCATTTGTTACAATAACACTGTTTTCATCCAGGTTATGAAACCCGGCAATTTTATCCTGTAACCTCTTTGCATCAGGCTCAGGATAGTTAAGAATGCCTGGGATAGATTTGGACAGATGAGCTTCAAGAGGTTTTGGGATCCCTTTATAAAATACATTTGTACTAAAGTCGGCTATGATCTTATGCTTGTACCTATATGAATCGTTACCGTGCCCATTAATCATTTTGCAATGTATTATAGATATAATCCATGTCCACAGAATTACGGATCAGCCTGGCAAGTTTATCATAATTTTCATCTTTAAATTTCTGAAAATCAACCATCACTTTGCCATCATAATTTACCTGCCTGAGGATATATTCTACGACAGAAGTGTTGTCAAAGATCCCATGTATATATGTTCCCCAGGTTTTAGGATTCAGAAAATATCCATCATCAGATTCCTCTATTACACAAAGCGGACTATCAAGTTCGGATGTGGTTTCGCCCATATGGATTTCGTATCCCCGGCATAGTTCCTTCCGGTCCAGAAATCTGAACTGACACTGTTCGGTTTTTTTCTCTTTCGAAAGAATTGTTGTAACAGGCAGGATGCCAAGTCCTGCTACAGAGTCGATTTCCCCTTCTACATGACAGGGGTCCTGGATTTCATTTCCCATTATTTGAAATCCTCCACATATCCCATAAACGGGTATCCCCCGATTATGCGCTTTAATAATAGTGTCTGCTATTCCTCTCTCTCTAAGATATAATAGGTCTGAAATGCTATTTTTTGAACCCGGAATTATTATAATATCAGCCTTCATAATAGTATCAGGATTGCAGGAATAAAGGAGGTTAACTTCCGGAAGTTGTTCGAGCAAGTCAAAATCTGTAAAATTTGACATATGCTTCAGGAGAACTACAACTATATTGATTTTTGCTTTATGAAGATTGCCTGATTTCTGTTCAATCACAACCGAGTCTTCCTGTTCAATAAAGATATCCCTGAAGTAGGGTATTATACCAACAACCGGTTTTCCAACCAATTCCTCAAGCATTTTCTTTCCTTCTTCAAAAAGCTTTATGTCTCCCCGGAATTTATTTATAATTATTCCTTTAATGAGAGATTTCTGTTCCTCAGGCAGAAGTGAAATACTGCCAAAAACGCTGGCAAAAACACCACCCCTGTCAATGTCTGCTACCAGGTAGGTTGCCGCACCTGTTTCCAGCGCTACCTTCATGTTGGTGATATCCTTATCCCAAAGGTTTATTTCTGAAATACTTCCTGCTCCCTCTATTACAATAGGATTATATCTGTTGTCTAACCGTTTAAATGCAGAAATTGCCTCCTGAAACAGCATTTCCCGGTCGGTCTCCAAAAAATACTCTGATGCTGTTTTATTACCAATGGGTTTCCCGTTCAGCACAACCTGTGAACTCAGGTAATTTGTCGGTTTCAGCAGAATAGGGTTCATCTCAACGCTGCAATCTATTTTGCAAGCTTCCGCCTGAACAGCCTGTGCGCGCCCTATTTCCAGGCCATCGGGAGTAACAAAGCTATTCAATGACATATTTTGGGCTTTAAAGGGAGCCGGACTATAACCATCCTGGTAAAAGATCCTGCAAAATCCGGCGTTTATTACCGACTTTCCCACATCTGATCCAGTACCCACGAACATTATAGGTCGTAACTTTTTCATAGTTTCCTGTTCAACTCCAACTCAAATATATCTCCGAAATCAATATTGAGATCAAATGCCTTTACCGGGTCATAGTTGTTAATAATTGTGTTAAATGCCCCAATTACTCCTTTATGACAAATAATTAATAGCTTAATATTATTATTTATCGCTTGTATATCCATGATAAAATGTCGTACTCTGCTTAAAAGATCAATATATGACTCTCCTTTCGGAGCGGGTAAATTAATAAAGTCAGCAAACCATCTTTTTGCATATTGAGTATTCTCAATATCTGTCCAGGGTTTCATTTCCCAGCTACCGAAGTTCATCTCCATCAATCGCTCATCAAAGATTGGCTTACGGCCCTTAAGATCAATACTTTTAGCCAGTCTGGCACATCGTTTCAAAGGACTGGAATAGATCAGGTCAAATTCTATTTCTTCCACCTTCTTAAGAACATTATCTCTTTCCCGATCAAATGAAGGTAATACATCAACATCAGACTGGCCATAACATATACCATCCGGAACATCAGGTTTGGTATGCCTGACCAGGTAACACCTCATAAGACACTTTTTACAATTAAGAAGCTAAGGTAAAACCCTGTTTCGGATAATTGCTGCAGGGCTCCAAGAATATCTCCGGTATAGCCTCCGGTCTTTCTATGTACATAAAATCTGAAAAAAACCAGAATCAATAGTTGTATAACGATCAGGAAAGGGATAATAATCCAGGTAACAAATACTAATGGAAGCAGACTAAATAATATTGCAACCAGCAGTGTGGTAATGGAGCCTTTCATTCCAACCGGCTTTGATTTGCTGCTTTTCTCAGAACTTATATATTTAGAAGTGTAGATCAATAGAACCGGATTAAGCCTGCTTAAAGAGTGGGCTGCCAATATTACATATGGAATATCCTCTAATCCTATTTCAGATAATAATAATAGTTTTGATAGCAATACCAGAATGAGGGCTATTGTTCCATATGCCCCTATACGACTGTCTTTCATAATTGCAAGAATCCGGTCTTTGGAATAACCGCCACCAAATCCATCGCAGAAATCAGCCAGTCCGTCTTCGTGAAAGGCACCGGTTATTATTATCATAAAGATCAGGCTCCCAAGAACCGATGCATAGACTCCCAGTACCAGATTTGCTGCAATAAACAGAAGCGCTCCTGATCCGCCAACTATGATACCCACAAGTGGAAAATACCGGGTAGCCCTGTTAAGATTCTCTGCAGAGAAACCGGTACTTTTTGGTACCGGAATCCTCGTATAGAACATAATAGCCGTGAGCAATATTTTCAACTCCTTTTTTAACATCTATTCTTTATTTGAAACACCTGCGTCTTCAAAGCTAGCCATTTCATTAAGAAAACTCACAGCAGAATGAATTATAGGAAATACAACAGCAACGCCCGATCCTTCACCAAGGCGCATGCCCAGATTTACTACAGGATCAGCCTTTAAATACTCCAACATAAGCCGGTGCCCTGGTTCCGTTGAGGCATGGCAAAAAATAGTATTATTCAAAATGCTGCTATCCATTGCAGAAGCAGCCAATATTGCAGCAGACGAAATAAATCCATCTACCAGGATTATCATCTTATGCTTTTTTGCCTCGAGCATTGCTCCACACATCATAGAAATCTCCAGGCCACCGTATGTAGCAAGTATCTCAAGAGGATCGGTCACATTATATTTTTTAGAAGCGGCTTCTAAAATCTCAATCTTTCTTTTCAGGCCTTTGTCGTCATGGCCGGTACCCCTTCCCGTACAATCTTTAATGTCAACCCCGGTAAATTTATGCATTAGAAGAGATGCTATGGAGGTATTGCCAATACCCATTTCACCAAAACCAATGGTATTACACCCTTTACTATGCTCCTGTCTGAGAATTTCTCTTCCTTTATCAATAGCCTGAATACAAATTGCAGAACTCATTGCCGGTTCTTTTAAAATGTTTTTTGTGCCTCGTTGGATCTTGGCATGAACCAGTGCAAAGTCAGAAGGAAAGTCGAAGTCAACTCCCGCATCTACGACCTTTAATTGAATTTTGTTTTGACGACAAAAAACGTTAATTGCCGCACCGCCACTTAGAAAATTCATAACCATCTGATAAGTAACCTCTTTAGGGAAAGGGCTTACCCCCTCTTCTGTAAGACCATGATCACCGGCAAACACAAGGATGGTTGGTTTTTTCAGTTCGGGTTTCAGTGTTTTTTGAATACTGGCAATTTTTAGTGCAATCTCTTCCAGTTTTCCAAGCGACCCCACGGGCTTTGTCTTTAAATCGATTTTCTTTTGTATCTCTCTTTCCATCATTTTATAGCGGTTTGATCTGGAATGGTATTCCTGATATCATTAATATTACTTTATCAGCCCGGGAAGCAATGTGCTGATTCATCCAGCCCTGAAGGTCAGCAAATTTACGTGAAGCCTCATTCTCAGCATGAATTCCCATACCCAGTTCATTACTGATGACAATTAAGCTAAAATCATGTTCTGTTAGTTTTTGCCATTCGCATTTCGCCTGACTCAAGGACTTTTCAAGATCATACCCATTGTCATGAAATATGTTGGTTAACCATAGAGTTACACAATCCAGAAGAACAGTTCTTCCGGTGAGATCCAACTCCCCAATTACTATCTGCTCCTCAATTGTTTCCCAATTATTCCCCCGATCAGCCTTATGACGTGCGATTCTGTTTTTAAAATCAGCATCCCACTGCCTGGCGGTTGCCAGGTATGTGGGATGATCTGATCTTTCTTCGGCCAGCTTTTGACCGTAACCGCTTTTACCGGAGCGCTGCCCTCCTGTAATAAAAATAATATTTATCATAATACCTCCGGTTGAAACCAAACTTGATCGAATATTTCATCCTAAATCAAACCAATGCCTATTTATATCTTTCAACCGTTCCTGAACATACATCTGTTTTATATATCCACGATATTGTATCGCCGGGATCGACTGTTTTATTAATGGCAAGTTTTTTAGTTGGCTCTCCATTTATTGTATAATACCATGCTTTAGAACCACGTACACCCTTAACACTATCAATTGCAGTAACAAAAACGTATTGCCCTACCGGGTGGGTTTCAACCGTAGCAACGTGTTGCAATGCTTCCATGGCAGTCTGTCCATCTTCCCATTCTGTACTTATTGTACGTTGATTATCTGCTCCATAATCAATCTCTATTGTTAAAAGTAAATTTTCTGCTTGCGGCTTTTCCATAGTACATTTAGAAAACAGTATTAAGGCTATTATTCCTAATATAATGCAAATTTTCTTCATCATCATTAATTATTTATGTTATAAATAACAACATGCTTGTTTATTAAAAGGAGTACGTGAAACTTCCGGTTACCATTCGACCGGGCATATTATAGCCATCTTTCTCTGTATAATTCTCATCAAACAGGTTCGATATGGTAATACCGAAACGTTTATTATTATTTATGGTATAATATACTGAATAGTCAAACAACAGATGGTCGGGATGTTCAAGAATCTTGTCAGAAACAGTATATCCGCCATCTGTGTAATAATCTGAAGAAGTGATATCAGGCCTTAACAGGGAAAAATTGTCTTTTTCGAGACGAGATCCGATATAACGGGCGTGTAACCTGGTTGAAAAACCATTATAATTGTCAAATAGTATTCCGAAATTACCGTTGCTGTTTCTGGTATACAGCATATGGCGGGTTACAATACTGTCATTACCAACAATATTTTTGAGAGTTTCGTCCACTTCATTTTTCAACATGTAAGTATAGTTGGCATATACTTCAAGCTTAAAACGATCGGAGAAAAGTGCTCCAATATTTGAACTAAACAGTATTTCCAGACCGCTCATTGTTGAATTATTGGCGTTTTTATATGAAGTAGTGTCTCCTCCAAGCGTATACTCAATTATTTTGTCTTCGTGATTTGTATGAAACCAGGTCACATCAGCGGTAATTAATTTATCCGGTGTAGAATAGCTGATCCCGAAATCATAAGTTGCAGATGATTCCGGTTTCAGGTCCGGATTCCCAACATAATTTTTTATCCACCAAAAATTCCAGGCCGGAAAGTATTCTGAAACACAATAATAACCGGCTACTTTAAAAGCATCAGGAACTGAAAAAGCAGTTCCAAAGCTGGTGTGAAGTTTCAAATTAAAAGGGAATATGTATTGAGCTCCCAAAGAGGGATTAAATGCATAATATGTCTCATCACCTCCTGTTCCATTCAATGAATCATTTTTCTCGATCTCATAACCAATCCTGTCCAATCGCGCCCCGGCATTTATCAGGAATCCGCCGGTTGAATAATTAACCTGTGTAAGCAAAGCAGCCTTGGTATTCATATGATCTGGTGAATAGGGATTTGTTGGCGTTGCTTTTTCTTTAAATCTTTCAGACCGGTAGTCATAAATATCTATATCTGCGCCTATGAGAATGCTGAAATTATTTAGCACGATATTATCCTGCATTTTAAAACCGTATTCTTCTGTATGACTAAGAAATGAAACAAACCCTGTATCTGAGTTATTGGTATAATTCAGGTTGTTTTCGTCCGTGTAATATGGACTAAACAGGAATGAGTGAGTTTTAAATTTTCCCTCCAGGGTTCCATATATATTCAACCTGTTAATGTCTTTCTTGCTTTGACCATAACTTCCCCAGTAATTTCCTGGTGTTTCAACATCATTGGCAAGTGTATATAACGCTTCTGCACCAATGCTCCAGTTTTTATTAAGGGTTGTAACCAGTTTACCGTTTATATGGTTAATCTGGAATTTTGAATTTAGCATGATATCTCCGTATGAGTCTTTGTCAAGCATTTTTGATTGTGTTTCCGACAAGCTTAAAAAATTGTTGTTGCCAATTCGATAATCCTTATTCTGTTCTGTTCTGGAAAATCCCATATTAAATACTGTATTCTTGCTCATTTTTCCGGAAACATTTCCACTGTAATTAAGATTCCCAAAATTTCCGGCAGCAATTGAAACACTTCCTTTAGCAGTGCTGTCTCCTCCTTTTGTGATAACATTAATAACACCGCCCATTGCATCTGAACCATATAATATGGAATACGGTCCTTTTATTATCTCTACACGCTCAATATTTTCAGTATTGATACTTGCCAGGTTTGTGGTTCCTGAAGGTTTCCCATTAATTAACAGAATGGTATAACTTCGCGAATGAGCGCTTGGTGAGAAACCTCTCATTCCAATACTGGAGGAGAGTCCGGGATATTGAATAATATCCAGGTTGGTTTTCTTTTTTAGAAGTTCTGCCAGGTTTTGAGAAGGAATCGATTTAAGCTCAACTTCATTAATAATTTCAACTTTTTGAGGAATGTTCCTGAGTTGAGTGTTCATGCGGGTAACAGTCACTGAAACTTCATCAATTTCATAGGTTCTGATCGAATCTGCTTCTTGAGAAAACAAGAGCAAAACAACATGGCATAATGCCATACATAATAATAATTTTTTCATTTTAATTAATTTATGGTTTAACAATACAATTGCAACCATAAACTTTCGGTTGGTTCCGGAATATAATCCGGACGAAAACCAGGATCTTGGATTTGTGATTTTAATAATCATCAAGCCGCTTTTATCCCGAAAGCTATGATTTATAAATCGAGATTGGCAGGTATTCTGGCTCGTTCTGGTTTTTAATTACCTTCCCATTCCTTTTTGAATTGGAACAGTGGCGGAGTAATGGTTAAAACCTGATAGAACTTACAGCTGCGGGTACAGCTCCGGTTTTTCACCGGATTCCCTCTTATTCCGAGTTCAGATAATAAACCCGGAATACCAAAATCGCAAGTAAAGATATTACAATTTATTAAAAAGCATTAAATCAATACAAAAGAATAATTGATAAGCTTATACATTTTTTCGCTTGCTTAATACTTTACCTGATACCAAAAAAATCACCGGTTTACCTGACAATGGATTCTTTTGTGTAATTACTACGGTATTATATACTTTCTCAATATGATCATAATCAAGGACTTCGTGAGGGTCTCCTTTAAGATAAACCTTACCTGCTTTCATCATAATCAGATGATCACAATATTCCCCTGCCAGGTTTAAATCATGAATTACCATTAAGACTGTCAGATTTAATTCGATATTAAGTTGTTGAATCAGGTTGAGTATCTGAACCTGGTGAGTAATATCGAGATGTGACGTCGGTTCGTCAAGGAGAAGAAGTTTCGGTTCCTGTGTAAGCGCCCTGGCTATGCTAACCAATTGTAGTTCTCCTCCACTTAATTGTGTCATTAACTTATGTCGCAGATGAAAAGTATTGGTAAGTTTCATATATCGTTCTGCTACATTTAAATCGTTCTGTGTTTCAAAAAATTGCCACATAGTTCGATATGGAAGTCTTCCCATCAGGACATAATCCTCCACCGGAATATCAGCCACTTCTGAGAACTGAGACACAACTGCAATGTTTCTTGCTTTCTCCACTAATGACATTGCCGACAGGTTCAGGGTGTTTAAGGAGACAGCTCCCCGGAACAGCTTTAATTCACCTGTTATTCCTTTAAGCAGCGTTGTTTTCCCTGAACCGTTAGGTCCGACGATACCTGCAAAATCTCCTTTTGGAACAGAAAAACTAATGTCCGATAGCTTAAATGAGTTTTTGTAACCACAGGAAAAATCATTCAGTAATAAAAAATCTTTCATCTGAAACACAGTTTAATTTCCTGCAACTTTTACTTTGCTTAACATGATAATAAATACTACACCTCCAACTATTCCCGTAATTACTCCGATAGGTAACTCGTTGGGGGCAATGATAGTTCTGGCCAGGATATCGCAGACGATTAAGAAAAAACTTCCGCCAAGAAATGATCCCAAAAGCAAAAACCGGTAATCTGAGCCCATAAGTGATCTTATAATATGTGGTATTATTAATCCAACAAATCCTATAACACCTGCCACTGAAACGCAGATCCCTGTTAATAATGATGCAATCAGGAATAGGATGCGGATTGTTTTGTTTGAGTTAATACCCAGGTTTCTCGCCTTATTTTCTCCTAATCGTAATGCGTTTAGCGGTCTGGCAAAGAAAATACTGATGAGCAATCCGGATAAAGAGGCAATTATAGTGATCCGGATAAGTGTTGTATTAGGTTCATCCAGAGAACCCATTATCCAGAAGATAATACTATGAATATTCTCCGATGTTGTAACTGCCATTAAAAACATCATTGATGCCGAAGCAACAAAGCTTACCATGACTCCTATAAGAAGCATTCGGTTAATATTGACATTACCCCTTCTGAAGCTAAGTAAGTAAACCAAAATAAGGGATAAAGATGCACCGGTGAAACCACCGACTGGCAGCATAAATGCTCCTCTCTCCAGATAGACCCCCAGTACAATTACTAATGCAACACCAAGAGCCGCGCCACCTGATATTCCAAGTGTATATGGTTCAACCAATGGATTTCTGTAAATCCCCTGTAAAATTGCTCCGGTAAGACTTAAAGCTCCTCCAACTGCAAAAGCTAACAGGATCCTTGGTAATCGTATTTTCGTAAGTATGCTATATTCGATGCCGGTATTGGTTCGAAAAATCCCGGGAATATCAAATAGTTTAATTTTAAGTTCGCCGGATGAGATAGAGAAGATTGCTGCAAGCATAACAAGCATTAATAACAATATCAAAAATCCTCCCCATTTGTAATATTTCCTTTTCATGGCTAATATTCTATTCCTTTTCTGCTTGTTATGCCCGTGTCGTAAGGATGTTTTATTTTGTCCATCCGGGTTACATAATGTGAAAGGTTAATCACACCGGAAGTTACACCCCTTCCGGTAAGAACCAATTCCATATCTTTAGGTTTCTTCTGTATAAAATCAATCAATTTCGCCTCTTCAAGGAAATTATCTCTTACCGAGATTATTATTTCATCCATAATCAACATGTCGTATGTTTGTTGTGCAATTAATTCATTAATAATTTTCAGTCCTTCAATGACGTCCTTTTTAATAATATCAACATTCAGGCTTGTATCCATATGAGGGTGTCCTTTTGCAAGAGACAGAACTGTAGCTCCGAGTTTCTTCAGGCTTTGAATTTCGCAATAACCATATTTTTCAGGGAGCTTATGAAATGAGGCATAGCAAACAGTTAATCCATGCCCAAGGGCCCTGGTTGCCAGTCCGACAGCTGCGGTGGTTTTGCCTTTTCCCTCACCGGTATAAACATGTATTAGTCCTTTGGTATTTTTCATCTGTATATCTTTTATTGTTTAATGGCCTGGCTCATATTTCAAATGCATATAAGAGAAATTATTGTTTCTAAAGTCTTCACAAATGAAATTGGAGTAGGGGTACAAGCCATATTTGAATCAATGATATATATTTGACCTGTCTGTGTTGCTGTAATACTGCTAATACTATTCCAATTCTCCTTTTCTTCGTCGCCCAGTATCCCCATAGTAACAATTAAAATTACATCCGGATTTCGGGCAATAACGCTCTCTCTTGTAATTGTTCCGATGGTTAGATCAAAAGCGATATTATTTCCATTTACGAATTGAATATAATCATCCATAAAAGTGTTCTGGATAGCTGCAAAAAGCGGCTTTGCGCCTATTTGAATGAAAATCTTTGGCGGATCAACCCATCTGCATTTATTTTGTAATTGATATACTCTGTTTTCAGTAGTGCTTATAATTTCATTTGCAAGGGTGCTTTTTCCGATCAGATTGCCTAGCCTGAGAAATTGAGTGCATATTTCATGGAATGACTTTGGGGTATGAAAAACCTCTACCCGGATATCAAATTTCCTCAACATATCGATTGTTTCATTGCTTGTTATGGAACTGACAAGGACGAGATCTGGTTCAAGGCTAACAACTTTCTCAATATTTGCTTTCACCGCTGAAGCAACAACCGGTTTATCATCTGGTTTTGCTATTTCACAATAACTGGTACACCCAACTAATCTGTCTTGTGACTCCAGATAATAGAGGTTCATTGTAAGCGAAGGAGCTAATGACACTATGCGCTGGTAATTCTGTCCGTTAACCGGGATAAATAATATCTGAAAACAAGAAAGTAATATTAATTGAAATAGTAACCGGTTCATATTGAGTGCTTATTGTGACAATTCTAAAAAGTAATGTTTCTCTCTAAACGAAATTTCTCCTTTAATAAACTCTACCGGTTTTTTGAAAATGGGACCATCATAAACAAAAGTATGAAATTCTCCATTCTCTGCACATGGATCAATATCCTCTAACCTGGTAATATCATTGAGAAATCTGTAATCAAGAGGTCTTCCTAACCATTCTTGTGAAAGTTTATCTGATCTTACAGATACGGTAAGAGCCTTAAATCCACAATCAATAAATTCCTGTAGCAGATGAGTTGTATCAAATTTCCATAAAGGAAATATTGGTTCAATATTCATTTCACTACATACGCGTTCGATCCATACACGATGTTCATTGAGGTAGATATCTCCAAAAATGCCAATATGAACACCCTGGGTTTTTAATCGGGAGATCACTTTTTTAAAGTTTATCTCATATTCGCTGGAAGAAGTTTGTTGTTGTATTACAGGAATCCCAATGCTCTCTGATTGTGATTTGATCAATCCCTTTTTAAGGCCATGTGAGCGAGAATGTTTCCCATCCGGATCACACATATTTACCAGAAATCCAATTCCCTGATTTTCTTGTTGTAAATAGCGATATAAAGCGAGCATGCAATCTTTTCCTCCGCTCCAGGATGCGAATGCTGTCATTTTTTACAATTTTACTCTTCCGGAAAATGAATAGAAATCATTCTTGTGCATTTCCGATACTTTTTCCCCGAAGCTCGATTAAACAAAATAATTCTGGCAGGTCTTCTGGCTTGTCCTGTCTTTGAAGCCTTCCCATCACGAAAAAAACGGACAGTGGCGGAGATTTTTCAAAAACTTGCAGGACCTACAGCTGCGGGTACAGCTCCGGAGTAATCCAAAAAAAGGATGCACCGGATTCCCATATTAAGGTTTTCCCTGAGAAAGGGAAATCCACCAAAACGCAACAAATATAGTGCATATAAACAGACAAAGAAAGCCCGTCTGAATAATAGAGAAAGTCTCAGATGTTAATTTCTTTC
>JAUVKT010000146.1 GCA_030596125.1 Bacteroidales bacterium
GCTACAGTGGTTTATGTGGATATTGATCCTGTAACATTGAATATAGATCTTTCAAAGGTTACTGATGCTATAACCGGCAAGACAAAAGCAATAATTCCTGTACATATTGGAGGTCAGCCCTGTGATATGGATCCCCTCATGGAGATTGCAGGAAAGCATGGTATAAAAGTTCTTGAGGATGCAGCACAGGCACACGGAGCTATATACAAGGGTCGTAAGGTTGGCTCTCTTGCCGATGCGGCATCTTTCAGCTTTCAGCAATCAAAAAATTTACAGAGTGGTGAGGGGGGAATTGTTACCAGTGATAACAAAGAACTGATAGATCTTATTCACTACAGTCTGGGTAAATTCGGTCGCGGAATACGTGAAAAATATTCCGGTCATATTCACTACCGTTTTGGATGGAACGCTTGTTATACTGAAATTCAGGCTGCTGTAGCACTTGCTCAGCTTGAACGACTGGAGGAACAAACAGAAAAAAGAACTGTTAATATAAAAAAGCTCTATTCACTTTTGGATGGTATTGATGGGATTGAAACCTTTCCCTGGCAACCATATTGTGATCGTCACGCGCATCATCTGTTTCTGTTACGTTTCAAAAGTGAGGATTTTGAAAATGTACAGAGGGCTCAGTTTCTTGCAGCGCTTAACAAAGAGGGAGTTCCTGCTTCATCATTTTATCCTATGGCGCTTTATAATCAGCCTTTGTATAAGAGTGAAACAAACCTTTCTATGAGAAGTGATTCTTGTCCGGTTGCAGAACAAGCCTGCAGGGAGGTAGTATTCTTTGAGCAAAATGTACTGCTTGCCGATAGCCAAAAAATTGAACTTATTGCCGGGGCTGTTAGAAAAGTCAGGGAAAACGCTGCAAAGCTTCACACTATAAATATTGATGAGAGTGAATTTATCGGATCATCTGTGCTTAAAAAAGCTGCAAAAAGAAAATAATCCGTGAAGATCTGTGTTATCTGTGTCATCCGTGTTCTATTGTATTTATCAAAATAAGAATTAATATATGGAAGAACAATTTAGATTTGGTATTATCGGTTCGGGTGTGATTAGTGAGTATCATGCTCAGGCAATCAATGCTCAACCGAATGGAAAAATCGTAGCTGTCTCTGATATTGTCAGAAAGAGTGCTGATAAATTTGCGGCAAAATATGATTGTGAGGTAATTGACGACTGGAATAAAATGATCACCCGTGATGATATCGATGCGGTTTGTATCTGTACGCCTACCGGACTTCATGCGCAACAGTCTATTGCTGCCGCAAAAGCAGGGAAACACATACTGGTTGAAAAGACCATGGCAATAAAGTTAAAGGATGCGAATGAGATGATTCATGTAGCCGGAGATAATGGCGTGAAATTGGGTGTTATCTATCAGAAGCGTACAGAAGAAGCTCCAAATATTATTAAGAAAGCCATTGAAGACAAACTATTTGGCAAGTTGATATTTGGTGATGCCTCTATTAAGTATTGGCGTAATCAGGCATACTACGATAGTGCCGCATGGCGTGGAACATTGGAGCACGAAGGCGGAGGAAGCTCGATAACCCAGGGAAGTCATGGTATTGATCTTCTTTTATATATGATGGGGGATGTGGAAAAGATATATGCTAAAATTGATACAGTTGCCCATATAGATATTGAGGTTGAAGATATCGCAATAGCTATTTTAACTTATAAAAATGGCGCTTATGGGAGACTGCAAACAGCTTCTGCAACTAATCCCGGGCAGGGAAATGTTTTTGATATTAATGGAACACTTGGCACAGTTGTCCTTGTTGAGGACAAAATCACAAGCTGGGCCGTATCAGATTCAAAGGAGACCCTTGCAAAAGAAACTATATCCGGAATAAAGGGTAAAGCAAGTACTGCAGCTTCATCAGCCTCAGAGTTTCCCATTGAGGGACATATTATTCAGGTAAAAAATCTTATTTCTGCTGTCAGGACCGGAGAGGAACTTATCTGTTCAGGGGAGGAAGGTCGTAGGTCCCTCCAACTTATCGCGGCCCTTTATGAATCAGCAAGAAGGGGAGAAGAGGTTTATGTGGATGAAGTTCTCTGAAAAGCAGCAGTAGTTGAAATTTTGCCTGTATTTATTAAATTAATTTAAGTTGAATTAAAAATATCGAATTTTGAACCGGGAGGCTTTTCTGATGAGGAAATTCCGAATATGTTTTACTGTATTCTTTTTAATCTATTTTCTGCCGTCATTGCTAATCGTTACGATGGCTCAGTCGCCAATTCTCAATACTAAAGAAGAAGACAATAATAGAAATGATCCTGTTATTATTGGCACCAGAATGCCAAATAATGTTGAGAGTCTTCGTTTGCTCAAGGAATTAAAGCTTGGAAACGGTGTTCTTACATTTTTACCTGAGGATAAGCAGGAAGCAATTGCTATGGCAAAATATTGCAGAGAGAACCAGATTTACCTCAGTTTCTGGGAGTTTCTCTATCGAGGCAGTAACCAGCTTGGTTGGGGCTGGGGTAAAAAAGTTCCCAGGGAGAAATTTTTCAGTAAAGAAGAGATTAACTCTATCATTGATGAGGCCGGGTCTTATTACTTCGGTCGTTATACCATAGGTGAGATCGGATGTGTTTTATATGCGCCGGAAAGCTATGAGATAGAGTGGCGTAGCGAACACTGGCAGAATCTTCCTGCAGTCAGAACCATGGAAGAAGCGAAAAACGCCTATGTTGAGTATGTCAGGCACTTTCTCGATTTTGAGCGCAAGGAAATTAGCAAAGGGCCGCTTATTAATGTAGAAGCGGGAATGATATTCAAATATCTGGCGAATGAAGGTCTTGATAAACTTTGCCTTGAGTCTATGCCGGGCGACCCTCATTTGATGCATGCCAGTATTCGTGGTGCAGCCAGGGCATTTAACAAACCCTGGGGTACTCATATTGCCATGGAGCACTATGGTGGCGTCTCTTTAGATGAGTTGTGGCAGAAGCGCTGGAAAACATCTCTCTATTACTCCTATATCAGCGGGGCGCAATATATCTGGAAAGAGGAACCTCCTCTGTATTACAGCGAAAGAGCATGGGAGCCACAGCGTGGTTTTAACAGTCCCGAAATGATAAGCTCCCGGAAAACTCTTCGGGAGGCGTACCAGTTCACTCGCATCCACAAACGACCGCCGAACGGTCCCAAAGTACGACTTGGAATTATTTACGGTAATAATGACGGTGCTCCCGGTTTATGGAACCGGGCCGTATGGGGTCAGTATGGAGACGAAAAATGGCTCGAAGGAGCGGCTGAAAGAAGTTGGAATTTAGTAAACAAATTTCATCGAAAGGAAGAGTGGTCAAATGAAAAAGTGCAGGGAGAAACTGACTTTTCCGGGAATCCTCCTTATGGTCAATATGATGTCGTTCCGATAGAGTCATCAATTGATGTGCTGCAAAAATACAGCGCCCTTCTTTTCCTCGGTTGGAATACGATGACAGAAGAGATATATGAAAAATTAAAAAAGTATGTAAGCAACGGTGGTCACCTTGTTATGTACCTTCCTCACCTTAGTACTGAAACAGACCGGGCAAAGGAAATCAAACTCTTCCGTAGTGGTGATTTTACAGATCTGTTTGGTGTTAGAATTTTAGGGAAAGAAAGGAAAAAGATCCGGGGCATAAAATGTATGGCAGAATCATCCGTCAGGAGCTATCGTTTTCCAAGATGGCGTGTAAGAACAGATCCGCGGTTCATAGGCCTGTTCACTCCTTCACGTGTTAAACT
>JAUVKT010000156.1 GCA_030596125.1 Bacteroidales bacterium
CAAAGCGCAGTTTACGGATTAAGCGAAGTCTATTATGATGAAATAAAAGGAACGTCTCTTATTGGTAATCCCGGCTGCTATCCCACAAGTGTCCTTTTACCCCTTATACCTTTGTTTAAGAGCAATATGATTGATTGTAAATCAATAATTGCAGATTCCAAATCAGGCGTAAGCGGGGCAGGACGATCACTTTCTTTAACTACACATTTTTGTGAGGCTTCTGAATCATTCAAAGCTTATAAAATAGGAACTCATCGTCATAATCCTGAAATGAATGAAGTATTAAGCATGGCGGCCGGCAAGCCTGTTAGCATAACCTTTGTCCCGCATCTTGTGCCGATGATACGTGGTATGTATACTACAATATATGCAACCCCAAAAGCTGGTATCAAAATCGATGATATCTATAATCAGGTTGAATCTTTTTACGATGGACGCCATTTTGTCCGTATCCGTCGTGGCGAAATCAATCCTGATACATTATATGTTAAAGGGACCAATTATTCTGATATTGCGTATAAAATTGATTCACAGAATAATCGTTTAATAATAACATCTGCAATAGATAATCTGATTAAAGGAGCAGCCGGTCAGGCAGTACAGAATATGAATATCATGATGGGATTAGATGAAACAGCAGGTCTGATGAATATCCCCTTTCCAGTGTAATCTTTATGAAAATACCGAACGAACAGATCCGGATTCAACTGTGAACCCGAATAAATGGAGTAATGATTTTAAAAGGTGTAAAAAATGATCAGAGAAATTGATGCCCGGGGCATTGACTGTCCGGCCCCTGTTTTGCAAACAAAAAACATGCTGGAAAAAGAAAATTTGAGCATCATAAAAGTAGTGGTGGACAACGAAGCAGCCAGGCAAAATGTTTCCCGCTTTATGGAATTTCAAAATTTTGAAGTCTCTGTAGAGCAGGAAGGAAAAGATTTTTATGTTACAGGCAGACGGGGTGAGCAGGAAACCATTGCAGAAGTATCTCCTGCTGAAAAACCGGAAACCAAAGGAAAAAAAATTATGGTCATGATAGCTACCGACCGTATGGGCTATGGCGATGATGAACTCGGTTTGAAATTGATGGTCTCTTTTTTAAAGACCATAAAAGAGATGGGTGATGAACTCTGGCGTCTGGTTTTTGTCAACAACGGGGTTAAGTTGACCATTATGGGATCAGATCTGATTCCAGTTATTCAGGGACTTGAAAATGAAGGGATACGTATCCTCGTTTGTGGTACGTGCCTTACCCATTTCAATCTTCTCGACAAAAAGCAGGTGGGCGAAACCACCAATATGCTTGATATTGTGACGGCCATGCAGCTGGCTGATAAAGTGATCAACATATAACTCGAACGGGTTCTCATCTTGGTCAGGCCGGTGACATCTCCCTTCCCATGGTGATATGGGCAAAAGGTCGGAAAATAGGGCATCCTTCAAAAACGCCCAAAAGTAGTTTACACTTTTTATGATTAGCCTACCTCCGAAGGAGCGACAGTTGCTGTTAGCCATTAGCTGTTAGCGTTTAGCTAACATCCTGTATTCTTTAGGCCTTTCATAACACCTAACGGCTAATAGTTAATAGCTGTACATTGGCCTCAGTCTCCGCAAGCGGCGAAAAAGTGTAAACCGGCAAATGAAGGATGCCAATAATTATTACAAATTATTTTACAATTGCACCTTTATCTGCAGAAGAGACTGCCCGTGAATATCTAAGCATATACCCGTGTTTTATTTTTGGCTCAGGAGGTGACCAGTTTAATAACCGGGATTTAATCTCTTCATCAGAAAGTTTAACAACTATTTTTTTATCGGGAATATCAATAACTATCAAATCTCCTTCCTCAACAATAGCAACAGGGCCTCCTTCCATAGCTTCCGGAGAGACATGTCCTATTGACGCACCCTTTGTCCCTCCTGAAAAACGCCCATCTGTAATTAATGCTACATGGGTATCAAGCTGCATACCTGCAATCGCAGATGTAGGAGTAAGCATCTCACGCATGCCTGGTCCTCCCTTGGGACCTTCATAACGGATAAGGATAACATCACCTTTATTAATATTTCCTTTCATAATCGCCTCAGATGCATCCTCTTCCGAGTCAAACACCCTGGCAGGTCCTTCATGACGCAACATTTCAGGAAGCACAGCAGACTGTTTTACGACACATCCGTCAGGTGCAAGATTTCCAAACAAAACAGCAAGCCCACCTTCTTTATGATAAGGATTCTCGACAGATCTGATAATATTATTATCCCGGATATCAACTCCCTTAATATTCTCTCCAACACTTTTACCTGTAACTGTTAAGCAATCCTTATTTATTAATTCTATACGTGACAACTCCCTGATCACAGCAGAAATTCCACCAGCATCGTTCAAATCTTCAATATGATGTGTTCCACCAGGACTCAGAGAACAGATATGCGGCGTTTTCCCACTGATTTTATTAATAATCTCCAGTTCAATAGTGATACCGGCCTCTTCTGCTATTGCTGGTAAATGAAGAGCAGTATTTGTTGAGCAACCAAGAGCCATATCCACAACAAGAGCATTTTCAAATGCCTCTTTTGTCATTATACGACGTGCTGTTATCTGTTTTTCAAAAAGGTTGACAATCTTCATTCCAGCTTCTTTTGCAAGTCTGATACGCGCGGACATAACAGCAGGAATCGTCCCGTTTCCAGGCAATCCCATGCCGATAACCTCGGTCAGACAGTTCATGGAATTAGCTGTAAACATACCAGCACATGATCCACAAGTAGGACATGCAGCGTCTTCGATCAGAGTTAGATCCTCTCTGCTCATTTTACCTGACTTTACAGCACCTACAGCCTCAAAAACGCTTACAAGATCAATCTTGGCATCATTTACCGGATTATTCCCGGCAAGCATTGGTCCCCCGCTTATAAGAATAGCAGGCAGATCCAGACGAGCCGCAGCCATCAGCATTCCAGGAACAATCTTATCGCAGTTTGTGACCATAACCATGGCATCAAAAGCATGAGCAACAGCCATAACCTCGATGGAATCAGCAATAAGCTCCCTGCTTGCGAGAGAATATTTCATTCCGATATGATTC
>JAUVKT010000086.1 GCA_030596125.1 Bacteroidales bacterium
AGATTATTTCCGTTATAAACCATCCTGTACTCTAAAAGTCTGTCAAAGCCAAGGTCAGATACCAATAACCTGTTAGTCCCGGGAATTTGTAATGCCATATGTATATGTGAAACCGTGCCGCTGTCATCATTATACTTAAAAAATAATGTCTCAACATCCGGCAAACCATCACTCCTGTTTCCTAAAACAGATAAGCTACCGTCTCCATAATTTGATAAAAACAGGTATTCTCCTTTTTCGTCACTGCTTACGTGACACGGACCGGCACCTGAAATTTCACAATAACCAATATTAACCAGGCTCATCTCCTGCCTGTCAAACTTTATAGTTGTAACACCTGCCTTTCTCCTCCCGGCGTCCGGCCCGGTTTCATTTACGGCATAAAGCAATCCCCCATCCGGAGCCAGAGTAATAAATGAAGGGTTTTTACCGGCTTTCACTCCGGTAATTTCAGTGATACTAACTGATCCCGAATCAATTTTGTAAAGCTTAACCCCCTCTTCGGATGAATCAGAATAGCTGCCGGTTACAAAATATAGATCCCTCTCTAAATTGCTTGTCTCATTTACACTGGTAGAACATGACAGAGTAAAAACAGCAACTACCAGTAATAAAACTGATTTGATCTTAAATTGTCTCAAATTCTTCTCTTTTTAACTTTTAACCTTTAACCCTAAACTCTTAACTTTTGCCTTAGCCTCAGCCTTAACCCTTCGCCGTTTGCCGTTAGTCGTTTGTCTACTTATTATATTCATCAAAAAAATCATTCCCCTTGTCATCGGTAAGAATAAAGGCTGCAAAGTTTTCAACCCTTATCTTTCTAACTGCCTCCATTCCCAGCTCTTCAAAATCAACAATCTCTACAGATTTAATATTATCATTTGCCAGCACGGCAGCCGGACCTCCGATAGAGCCCAGGTAGAATCCGCCATATTTCTTACAGGATTCTATTACCTGGCGTGACCTGTTGCCCTTGGCAAGCATCACCATTGAACCACCAAGACTCTGGAAAAGATCTACATAAGGATCCATTCTGCCAGCAGTTGTTGGTCCGAAACTGCCCGAAGCCATTCCTTTTGGTGTTTTGGCCGGACCAGCATAATAAACAGGGTGATTTTTAAAATAATCGGGCATTGGTTTGCCCTCGTCGAGCATCTGCTTTATTCTTGCATGAGCCATATCCCTTGCAACAATTAGTGTGCCTGTAAGATTAACCCTTGTTTTTACCGGATACCTGGTAAGCTCTGCGAGCACCTCTTTCATCGGACGGTCGAGATCAATATCCACAGGTTTTTCGAGCTCGGGAGCTTTTGCCGGCATATATTTCTCCGGATCTCTTTCAAGCGCCTCAAGGAATATACCATCTTCGGTTATTTTTCCCTTGATATTTCTATCGGCACTGCAACTTACTCCGATCCCCACAGGACAGGATGCCGCATGACGGGTCATGCGAATAACCCTTACATCGTGCACAAAATATTTACCTCCAAATTGTGCCCCAACACCATACTCCTGGCATATTTTTTCAATTTTCTTCTCCCATTCCAGGTCACGGAAAGCCCTTCCGCTTTCGTTCCCTGTTACCGGAAGATGATCAAGGTATCCTGCTGACGCCTCTTTCACCGCTTTAAGTGTAGCCTCAGCCGAAGTGCCACCTATAACTACTGCAAGGTGGTATGGCGGACAAGCAGATGTTCCGAGGTCTTTTATCTTTTCTTTAATAAATCTGGTAAGATTTTCTTCGTTCAGTAATGATTTAGTCTGCTGATAAAGAAATGTTTTATTCGCCGAGCCTCCTCCTTTCAGAATAAAAAGAAACTCATACTTATTGCCCGGTTTGGCATAGATGTCGATCTGGGCAGGCAGATTGCTCCCTGAATTCTTTTCTTCGAACATTGTATAGGGAAGTATCTGGCTGTAGCGAAGATTTTTATCTTTATAAATCTCATATACTCCTCTTGAAAGATATTCGGCATCATCTGCCCCGGTATAAACGTTCTCACCTTTCCTGCCGATCACTATTGCAGTCCCGGTATCCTGGCAAGAAGGTAATTCCCCTGCAGCAGCAATAACCTGGTTCTTAAGCATGATCCATGCTACAAATTTATCATTATCGGTAGCCTCGGGATCTTCAAGTATCTTCTTAATTTTAGCGAGATGAGCAGGCCTCATCAAAAATGAAACATCCACAATGGCCTTTTTTGCAAGCAGTTCAAGACCGCGCGGGTCAACTTTAATCATTTTCACACCATCAACCTCAACTGGTTTCACAAAATCTTTGGTAAGCAACCGGTAATTTGTAGTATCCTTTTCTATCTGAAACGGATTTTCATAAATAAAATCAGCCATGGTTTAATTATTTATTCGGGTTATAATTGGATAATTATGTAATTCTCTTGACTCAACCAAAGTTATAAATAAGTGCCTACAAAAAAAATATACGTAAAGACGCAATGCTTTACGTCTCATTTACCGTTGGTGTGGGTTTGCCTGGATAAGAGACGCAAAGCATTGCGTCTTTACTAAATAGGTTATATTTGCAATTTGTTCCTGATAATAATTGAAAAACTATGACCGACAAACACTGGGATGATCTGAAAAGCTTTATTAATGGGAGAAAATTAAACTACAAACCGATCGGGTTTATCATAGATAGTCCGTGGCTTCCGGGCTGGAATAATATCTCCAATATTGATTACTACTCTTCTGACAGACTATGGTGGGAAGCCAACATTAAAGCAATAGAGACGTTTCCGGACGTTTGGTTTCTGCCGGGTTTCTGGTCTGAATATGGTATGTGCACCGAACCATCAGCATTCGGAGCCAGGATGGTCTGGCCTGATAAGAATCTGCCACACGCTGAAAAGATAATCGAGAGCATTGATAAGGTGGATAAACTACCGGTACCGGATGTCAGAACTGATGGACTGCTTCCCTTTATGATCAACCGCCTGAAAACACTCGAACCCCAGATAACCGATATGGGTCACAATATCAGGTTCGCAATTTCGAGAGGCCCTCTGAATATTGCTACTTTCCTTATGGGCACAACCGAATTTATGATGGCTTTAATGATGGAACCCATAAAGGTGCACCTGTTTATAAGAAAACTAACAGACTTTATTAAAGATTGGCTGGCATACCAGAAAGCATGCTTTCCTTCAATAGAAGGCATTCTGATACTTGATGATATTATCGGGTTTGTAGGTGATGATGAATTCAGGGAGTTTGTTCTTCCCTATTTTAAAGAGATCTTTTCGCATCTCGATCTGCCTGTAAAATGTTTACATAATGATGCCAAAGGATTGATAACAGCAAAATATCTCGACGAAATAGGTGTTAATATCTTTAACTATTCTTTCGAACATACAAACAAAGAAATTTTCGGACTTGCAGGTAGTGGTGTTACCCTTCTGGGGAATATCCCACCACGTGATGTCCTTGCAGCCGGCAACGAGGAAGATGTAATAAAAGCCGTTAAGGAACAGGCAGCAAATACACCTGAAAATGCTAATATTATCTGGTCGTGCGGCGGAGGAATGCCTCCTGATGTTAATAACGCAAATATTGAAGCATTTATCAACAGTGTAAGGGAGATGTGATAATTGATTAAATTACAAGCCTAAATACGAATTATGAAGTTAAACCTGTTTTCTGTTGTTCTGCTTTTATTGCTGTCTTCCACCTGTCTTAATGCACAGGATAAAGTTATTGCAAAGTTGAAAGTTGAGGCAGGGGATTTTGAACGGATCAATACACCTGTCAAATTCTCATTAAACAACCTGGGTATTGAAACAGGAAACATATCTTTAGTACTATTTGAACAAAAAAAAGGTGTAAAAAAAGAGGTTCCCTGTCAACTGGAAGCAGGCTCCGTTGATATTTTATGGTGGATACTGGAAGGAACAACCAGATCGGGCGAATCCAGAATATTTCAGATTGAACAGGGTAGCCCCTCTTCTGATCAGGATTCAATTACTACTAACCTTGATCACCTCTCATTATCAATCCTGAAGGGTGAAAACCCCATACTTAACTACAGGCATGCAATTCAATATCCCCCTGAAGGGGTAGATCCAATTTATAAACGGAGCGGTTTTATTCATCCTCTGTGGTCACCTTCCGGTAATGTGCTTACCCGGATCAATCCACCCGATCATTATCATCATATGGGAATATGGAACCCATGGACCAAAACGCATTATAAGGATCAGCAGATAGATTTCTGGAACCTCAGCCTCGGGCAGGGGACAGTCAGGTTTGCAGGATTTAACTCTTTTTCGTCAGGACCGGTTTTTGGGGGATTCAGTGCGAGACAGGAACATGTTGCTTTTCTTACTCCCGGCGAAGGGATGAACCTCCTGAATGAAACATGGCTTGTAAGAACATGGAATATCAGATCAGACAAAAATAATCAGATATACCTTGTCGATCTCACAACAATATTAAGTTGTGCTACCAATTACCCCCTTATGCTTGATGCTTACCGCTATGGAGGAGGCATAGGATTCAGAGCTACCGAAGAGTGGGTAAACGATAATTCATGGGTGCTTACCTCAGAAGGAAGAACACGGAAAGATGCCGATGCATCAAGGGCACAATGGGTTGATGTAGGAGGTGAGTTTAAGGGCAGTGGGAGATCTGGCATTCTCTTTCTTTCTCATCCTTCAAACAGAGATCATCCTGAGTCAATGAGAGTATGGCCTCCGGATGCAAATGCCGGACGGGGAGATATGTTTTTTGAATTCTGTCCTATAAGGCATAACGACTGGGAACTCCTTCCCGGAAGACAATATGCATTAAAATACAGGATGCTGGTTTATGATGGGATAATTAGCAGTGATATGGCAGACCGGATATGGAATGATTTTGCCTTTCCTCCTGAAGTAACAATAATTAAATAACTTTAGACACTTGAAATTCTTAAGACACTAACTAATAATAATAATTTAATATGCTAAAAAAGATATCCATTCTCGTAACCCTGGTATCACTATTTTTTGGATCATGCACAATGAATATAAATAACGAAACAAAAATCCTGGTCTATACCAAAAACGGAGCCGGGTATGTTCATGACAATATTGATGCAAGTGTAAAGGCTCTTCAAAAGATGGGAGATGAAAACGGATTTGTTGTGGACGTAAGCAACAATCCTGCCGACATTAATGAAGAAAACCTGAAACAGTATAATTGTATTGTTTTATCCAATACCAATAATGAAACATTCGACAGTGATGAACAGAAGCTGGCTTTTGTAAGGTATATTCATGCAGGGGGAGGTGTTGTCGGCATCCATTCTGCATGCGGATCAGAGAGATCATGGCCATGGTTCTGGTCTATGCTGGGTGGTAAATTTGAGCGTCATCCGCCCTACCAGAAATTTGATATAAAAGTGATTAATCATAACCACCCATCTACCTCTTTTCTGGGTGATACCTGGGAATGGGAAGATGAGTGCTATTATCTTAAACACCTCAATCCCGATCTGAATATTCTTCTGGCAGCCGACCTGAGAACAGTTGATGACGATAAAAAAGAGATATACCCGGGAGAGGTTTTTGGTAACTGGTTCCCCTTAGCCTGGTACCACGAATTTGAAGGAGGAAGGGTATTTTATTCTGCACTTGGTCATTCAATTGAACACTACTCCGACCCTGACCTGGTAAATCACCTCCTTGGAGGAATCAGGTGGGCCATAGGCAATAATAAGAAACCTGATTATACTGATGTCGTTACAACAGAAATTCCGCAATATTAACAATAAACTTACGCATCATGGGAAGTAAGAAAAATGTTTCAAGAAGAAGTTTTTTAAGAACCACCCTGGCAGGAGCAGCAGGAACAATTATTTTGCCATCAGTGGTTCCGTCTACTGTTTTTGGAAAATCAGCACCCAGTAATAAAATTAACATTGCACAGATCGGATTTGGACGTATCGCAATGTCTCACGACCTTCCTGAGACAATGAAGAACGATATTGTAAGGGTAATTGCTGTTGCCGATCTCGACGCTAACAGGATGAGACAGGGTAAAACATGGGTTGAAACCCACTACGAAGAGATAACAGGTAAGAAAAAATATGTCGATGTTGATATCTACCAGGATTACCGCGAAATGCTGCTGCGTAATGATATTGATGCAGTAATAATTTCAACCCCCGATCACTGGCACGCACAACCTGCAATTGAAGCTGCCCTGTCAGGTAAAGATATATATCTTCAGAAACCCACCTCTCTTACAATTGAGGAGGGCCGGCATTTAAGTAATGTAATACACCGTACCGGCAGGATCCTTCAGCTTGGGAGCCAGCAAAGATCCCAGGATCCCTGGCCACATTTTAAGAAAGCGTGTGAGCTTGTAAGAAATGGACGGGTTGGCGATCTGCATACTATTTACGTAGGGTTGCCGGGCGATCCCTCAGGACCTGAGGAGCTAAAGATGCCGATACCGGAAAACCTGGATTACGAAATGTGGTTAGGTTCAACTCCGTACGTTTACTATACCGAAAACCGTGTTCATTCACAAATAAGTATAACCAGCCGCCCTGGATGGCTGCGATGTGAACAATTCGGTGCAGGAATGATCACAGGATGGGGAGCTCACCATGTTGACACAGCCCACTGGGGTATGGGTACGGAGTTCACCGGACCTGTAGAACTGGAAGGAACTGCTGAATTTCCAAAGTCCGGACTCTGGAATGTCCATGGAAGCTTTAAAACAACATCAAAATATGCCAATGGCGTTACTATGCATATAAGTGGTGATTATCCAAACGGTGTCAAATTTGTTGGTTCGGAAGGCTGGATATTTGTCTCCAGGGGTCCGGTTCAGGTTACTGCCACAGATCCGACAGCCGCTGAAAGCACCCTTCAGGCTCTTGATGCCTCAGACCATAAGATCCTCGACTCAGTTATCGGAGAAAATGAGACTCATCTTTATAATAGTCCAGAGCAGCATAAGAACTGGATAGACTCAATAATCAGCAGGGAAGATCCAATTGCTCCGGCAGAGGTTGGGCACCGGTCGAACACCGCCTGCCTGCTTAACCATATTGCAATGAAACTTCCACGTAAACTTTACTGGAATCCTGATGCAGAGAGATTTATAAATGATGATGAAGCCAACAGTATGCTCTCGAGAGCACAACGGTGGCCTTACGGAACAAACCATTCATTAAAAAACTTTAACGGAATATAGTTATGAAACATGCACGACAGAGTATCCTATTAGCTGCGCTATTAATATTTTTTTACTCATGCGGAGATAGTATCAAAAAAGAAGGAGAAGAGATGGAACCTATTAAAATTATGACCCTTGACCCCGGCCATTTTCATGCAGCACTGGTACAAAAAAGCATGTACGATGGCGTTTCACCTGAAGTTCATGTTTTTGCACCCGAAGGAGAAGACGTATCTTCCTATCTGGAGAGAATCAAAGGTTTTAACCAAAGAGAAGAAAATCCAACAACATGGAATGTGAATGTATTTACCGGTGATGATTTCTTTGAGCAGATGATAATCAAAAAACCGGGAAACGTAGTGGTTCTTTCAGGAAATAACGGGAAAAAGAGTGAATACATTCTAAAATCTGTTGAAGCAGGTATAAATGTTCTTGCAGACAAACCCATGGTCATAACACCTGATAAATTTCCACTACTTGAGCAGGCATTTACTACTGCTGAAAAAAACGGAGTATTGCTATATGATATTATGACCGAAAGGCATGAAATAACCACAATGCTCCAGAAAGCACTTTCTCATACTCCCACTGTTTTTGGCGATCTGCAAAAAGGTAGTGCAGATAAACCTGCTGTCACAAAAGAGAGTGTACACCATTTCTTTAAATATGTCTCAGGATCACCTCTTAAAAGACCGGCCTGGTTTTTTGATACAGACCAACAGGGAGAAGGGATTGTTGATGTTACAACACACCTCGTAGATCTTATTCAATGGGAATGTTACCCGGAAGTAATACTACAAAAATCTGATATTGAAATGGTTTCGGCACGAAGATGGCCAACAATAATGAATGCCAAAGAGTTTGAAAAAGTAACTGGTTTTCAGGAGTTTCCCGGGTACCTGCAAAAGAATATTGTTGATAACAACCTTAATGTTTACTCCAACGGTGAAATGATCTATAAAATTAAAGATGTTTTTGCAAAAGTTGTGGTGGAGTGGAGATACCAGGCACCTGAAGGCACAGGAGACACTCACTATTCTATTATGAGAGGAACACTTTCGGACCTCATTATCAGCCAGGGTTCTGAAGAAGGTTTTAAGCCGACATTGTATATTAAACAGCATAACAACGACGACTCTTTCAGTGATGAGTTAACAGCAACACTATCCGGATTGCCATGGGAAGGAATAACTGCCGAAATGATAGATCCAGGGTACTGGAAAGTCACTATCCCGGACAGATATAAAATCGGGCATGAGGCTCATTTCGGACAGGTAACAGAGAAATATATTCAATATCTTAAATCAGGCAAATTGCCGGTATGGGAAGTTCCTAATATGATTGTTAAATATTATACTACAATAGAAGGGCTTAAGCTGGCAGGAGAGTAGGAGGGGGAGAGGGGGAGAAAAGGAGAAGCGGAGAGGGGGAGAGAAAAGAAGAAGAGAAACGGAGAAACGGGGAAAGGAGAAGAGTGGGAGAATCGGAGAGTATCCCAAAAATCTGAGGCTCACTATTGGGAATATTTCCTTTTCTTTAGCATAAAACACTACCTTAAATTGCCTGTCATTAAACAGCTTTTTACTTAATGGTCAAATTAAAATTCTTTAAAAATTGGCTAAATAAAGTCTCAATATCCATATTCACCATTCCCATTTCTTTAAAAATGGCTTTATCAGGCAGAATATTTCTTACGGCATCTGCAAATGTTTGCATATCAGCTTTAATCGTGTCCGGAAGTTCAAAAACATTGCCAGGGGCTAGCATAGCTGTCATTCGGAACAAATCGTTTTTATGTTTACGAATATGTTTCTCATCTATTTGTTGGCCTTTGACTTTTCTCTCTGTCATATCCAAATAAGCCTTTGCTTTCAGGCATATCAGGTATCCGTGAAAAAAGTTCAATCTGCTTGGGAAATTCTGCATTAGCAGGATTTAGAAAACGATAATATTTTTGTTCATCAGCACTTTTTTCCTTTTTCTTGTAGTTACCATCTTTAATAAATGCCCAGAATTGCTTTACAAATTCAGGCTTTAGAGCTTCTACAATCAGGATAATATCTATGTCCTTAGTAGCTCGTGGAGTAAATCCTGCATCATCTAATATTATATCACATGCAGTCCCGCCAATAATGATATAGCTACCGGCAAAATCCTTAAAATATTCGCGAAACTTATCTATTCCTTTTACCATATATAATCTTTGATTATTTTTTCCAATGCCATTTCAATTCGCTCGTCCTGAGTATCTTTCAAACTCAGGTAGAGTGATAAAGGATCTACAGTTGCTTCTCCTGCAATATCTTCAATCAATTTCCCGGAATCGTATTTCCATATTTCCAGGCAATATTCCCCTTCATGATCATTTAAGTTGGTTAACCTGTTTTCTTTCCTGAGATTGTAAAATAAAGATTTCTTAAGTGCTAAGAATTTCTGTTTGCCTGGTGTTATATCACTGTATTCAGCTAACGCAGACATGTTAGACGAATAAAGAAGTTCGTTTCCCGGATAATTTTCGACATAAACCCTCTTTAATACCGGATTGATTAAAATCGGATTTGCTTTATTCCAGAGTTCAGGTACTGTTCCTATAAATCGGATAAACTTCTCTTTAGTCCCTTCAATTTCACATAAATCATGTACTTTCAGGTTGCCAACAGCTTTGGTTATTGCCATGGCAGAATAACCTATTTTTTTACCCAGTTCCTTGAAAGAATATTTCTCTAATGAATCATCTTTACTTAATATCTGATATAGTACTATAAATTGAGCTGATGGCATCAAAGTTTCCGATTTTTTTGGTCTCACATAAACCCTTTCATTTAAATCAATACGGATATTGGGCATAAACATCTGTTTTCCAGGAACAATAAAATTTATTTTTGCCTGAATCAATCGCTTTCGTATGTATGAAGGAACGGTATCCAATATCAAAACCGTTCTTCTTTGTAATCTATCCTCAATAGTTTCTGCATTTTTTTTCAATTGCCCAACTGTTGGTAATGTTTCACTTTTAGGAATCATTAAAGTAAACTCATTCCCGTAAAAGAAATCTCCGTAATATAAAGTGTAGGTTTCATTCAAATAAAACGGTATGCTTTTTTGTTCATCTTTACTTATCTCCCAAAGCCCAGGTTGAACACTTATAGTATCGTATAAGTATTGACGCAATCGCTCTATGAATATAATATGTTTCATATCAGAACGTTAAATTTCAATATGCATAATAAACTAATCTAATATATTGTGCAAATATAGGTTTATTATACTGTATATCATAACTTAAAACCTTTTGCCATCATTATTTTAGAAAATAATTGTCGCACTCTGATTAAATAAGTGATGCTCGTTACATCTTACATATCCCAATTGATTAGAAATCAGGTTTGTTTTTCCAATCTTAAAATCAGAAATATACTGATGATGATGTCCGAAGATCCAATAATCGATATTTGATCTTTCAATAAGATCATATAGCTCTACG
>JAUVKT010000052.1 GCA_030596125.1 Bacteroidales bacterium
AAAGGGCATCGCAAATATTTCAATCATAAATAATGATGTATGGCTTGCTATATTTAACTAAATTTAGTAAGTTTGCTGATCATATTAATAATAATATATGATATGAATTGGGTCAAAAGATACTATGAAAACGATTTTGAACAGCTTCTGCAAAAGAACAAGGTTCTTGTAATCCATGGATCCAGGCAGGTAGGTAAGACTAGTCTGATAAACAGAATGCTTAGAAATAAGTCTGGCATTTTCATTGGCGATGGCAATGATTTGGATTTACAGGAAATCCTAAATTCACAAAGACTCTCTGTAATAAAAAATGCACTTGGTGGTTATAACCTGCTTTTTATTGATGAAGCGCAGAAAATAAGAAATATAGGCGAGTCAATTAAATTACTACTGGATCATACACCTGAAATAATTGTAATATTAAGTGGCTCTTCTTCTTTTCAGCTATCAGGTAAACTCGGGGAACCACTTACCGGGAGACAGAATGCTCATCTTCTTTACCCTTTCTCAGTTATGGAACTTATTAACCAATACGGGAGGATGAAAGTGTTATCCAATATTGAAACTTTACTTATTTACGGAAGCTACCCCGAATCATACACTGCTGCAAATAATACCACCAGAATAAAATACCTTCTGAATCTGCGAAATTCATATTTATTGCGAGATATTCTGGAACTTGAGAATGTCCGTAACGCTTCGAAACTATTTGATCTTCTTAGGTTGCTCGCATTCCAGATAGGAATGGAAGTTTCACTAAATGAATTAAGCAACCAGCTTGGAATAGCAAAACAAACTGTAGAAAGATATCTTGACCTGCTTGAAAAGGTGTTCATTATAAAAAAAATACAGGGGTTTTCCCGAAATCTAAGAAAAGAAATTACGAAGACACATCGCTACTATTTCTGGGATAATGGAGTGCGGAATTCTATTGTCAATAATTTCAATCCATTAAAAATGCGTAATGACACGGGAATGCTCTGGGAAAACTTCATGTTTACAGAACGTTTAAAAACTCAGGAATACCTGTCAATCCCAGCGAATAACTTCTTCTGGCGAACATATGACCAAAAAGAAATTGATATGGTTGAAGAGAGAGAGGGCAAACTGTTTGGGTATGAATTTAAGTTTCATGCAAAAAAGCTCAAACCTCCGAAATTATGGAGCGAGACATATCCCGAATCCGAATATACAATAATTGACCAGGATAACTTTCTTGATTTTCTTTGCAACAAGTAGCCGGAATTCTACTTGATGAGAATCTATTCTGTTCTTTTTGTCTTGACACAAATTTGTTTTATTCTTTTTGGCTTGATCCAAAAAGAACCAAAAAGATCAAGACTTCATATTGTTTTGGGGTATTTCTGTTTTCTGTTGTCCGCGCGTTACAACTCGCCACTGACTCTCCCTTCGGTCGGTCAGGACTCAAACAGTAACGCTTTCTTTGTCCTTCGCTTCAACTGAAACCACAAATTCTTATTCCCAAAACCCTATGAGGTCATATGAAGAATTATTGCCTATGAGATTCAATAAGGGATGTATGGCTTGCCATACAGGTCCTTTTTGCTTATTAAAAAGAAAACAACAATTCTTAGCTATGGCTACCGCTACAAATAAACCTTCAATCGCTTTTCTCCAAATAATCTGAGGCCGATTGTAGCGCTACGCGCTTAAAGGTGTTCCCATAATTCCGATTTAAGAATTCTGTTAAGTTCTTAAGAGTCAAATCTACCTGGTACTCTCCGTTTCATGTCAAATGTCAAATGTTCAGTCTCCAGTCCTCAATATTCCACTTTCTGTCTCATACTCCATACTTCTTCCTCCCATTTTCTCCCCTTCTCATTTTATCCATGCATATTTAAATATTTGTTTTATATTTACATTATAATATTTTTAATTATGTATATTCCCAGATTGGTTGAAAATGAGATATTAGTTTCTCTGTCCAATAATCCGGTTACCGCAATAACTGGTCCGCGTCAGTGTGGAAAATCCACTATGGCTAAGACAGTTATTAAAAACAGAGCTGGTTCTATATACCTTGACCTGGAAAAACCTTCCGATCTGAGGAAACTGGATAATGCTGAATGGTTTCTGTCATCCCAAAAAGAAAAACTGATTGTGCTGGATGAAATACAGCGTGTTCCTGATCTGTTCCCCCTGATACGAAGTTTGACAGATGAGTGGCAACAAAATGGGAAATTCCTTATTCTGGGATCTGCATCGAGAGATATGTTAAGACAATCATCTGAATCCCTGGCCGGCAGAATTTCATATAAAGAACTCACTCCCTTTCTGTTACATGAAATACAAAACGAATACAGCATTAATGAATATATCAGCATGGGGGGCTTCCCCCGGAGCCTGTTAGCAAGAAGCATCGAACAGTCTGCTCAATGGCTTGATGATTTTATTTCAACATTCCTGGAACGGGACTTGTTACTATGGTCAGGGTTTTCTCCTGGCACAATGAGAAGGCTATGGCAAATGCTGGCACATAATAACGGTCAGACAGTTAATTATTCATTGCTGGGTAATTCTTTAGGTGTAAGCAATGTAACAATCCGAAACTATATTGATCTTCTCTCCGGAACATTCATGGTTAATACCCTCCCTCCCTATCATAAGAATTTTGGAAAAAGAACAGTGAAAGCACCAAAGGTATATATTTCAGATACTGGTATTACTTCACGTTTACTCGGACTAAAAGGCTTTGAGCAAATAACAGGTCATCCTGTTTTTGGTTCATTATGGGAATCTATCGTTCTTAGCAATCTTAAAGGCAATTTCCCTTCTGGTAATTATTTCTTTTTCAGAACAAGTAATGGCGCCGAAACTGATATTATAGCAGAATTTCATAATAAAATCATTGCCGTGGAATGTAAGGCATCATTATCTCCCTCCTTAACAAAAGGATCGTATGCTGCTATCGAAACAGTAAAACCTGATCACACCTATGTTGTTGCTCCGGTTGAAAAAGGATGGTCAATGGATAATGGGATTGATGTGGTTTCTCTATCTGAGTTAATTGAAAAGTTGAATGCTGAATGAGTTAATGTTTACCCCAAAACTCTATGAGGTCTTTTGTCAAATATTCTTTAATGATATCATTCCGGTTTTCTATCGACAGATCCCTTTCTGCGTTCGGGATGACAAAGTTATAAGATGATGCGGTTGCCGAGGTTTTTGCTGATTTCTCCAAGCATGGTATTAAGAAGGGAGTACTTTTTCAGGGATTCGTTGAGGAGGTCGTCATCTTTCTCTTTCTGGGCTTTAGCGATCTCCTCCTTTACCTCCCTGATCATAATCTGGATCTTATCACTCTTAAACTTAAGGACTGTTTCCGGTACCAGCTCCATAAGAACCATATCCTCGGTCTCAACATGTGATTTTTTGCTCGACCATATCTTACTCAACTCATACGACTCGGAGAGCATGTCCGCCGAAACACTGCTTATCTCCGGGTCCTGATGCATAACAAAATACTTATCCCCGGGAAAAATTCCTTCCTTTATATGAAAAGCATAATCATCAAATATCTTTTTTAATATCTCATCACAAAATTCAAGATCATCAGAAGTAATTTCACTCACAATAAACTGTGCCACCGAAACAGTCTCTTCAGTTCCCTCTTCCCTGTTCTCAATCTTCTCAAACTCTTCACTCCCGTATTTAAGCAGCAGTCGTATAACTTCCCTCTCAGAAAATGGCGATCCGTCTTTTGGCTTCACAGTTTCAATCTGCTTCTGCTTCTGCTGCGGAAGATCTGCAGGACCGGGATAGCGGTTTCTGTCCCGGAATACTTTATCCCTGCGGAGCTTGTTCACCTCATTATATAACACCTGTTCCGACAGGTCCATCAGGTTGCTGCACTCCTGGATATAGATCGTTCGTGTAATAGTCTCGGGAATAACAGCTATTGATCTTACAATGTCTTTTACAAGATTTACTTTTTGTATCGGATCTGATTTTGATTCCCTCATCAGAAGCTCTGTCTTGAAGCGAATAAAGTCTGTCTCATTTCGCTTGAGATAATCGCTGAACTCCTCGTTGCTCTTTTTCCTGGAATAGGAGTCGGGGTCCTCTCCCACCGGAAGTGGAGTAACCTTTACATTCATCCCCTCTTCAAGAATAAGGTCAATTCCCCTTAATGAAGCTTTAACACCAGCTTCATCACCATCATATAAAACTGATATATTTGAAGTGAACCTCTTAATAAGTCTTATCTGCTCTTGCGTAAGTGATGTGCCGGATGAAGCAACTACATTTTCAAATCCGGCTTCATGGAGGGACATCACATCAGTATACCCCTCCACCAGGAAACATTTATCCTCCTGCATTATAGCCTTTCTTGCCTGGAAAATTCCGTAAACAATACGGCTCTTGTGATATATCTCCGACTCAGGGGAATTGAGGTACTTGGCCGTTTTAGTGTCTTTCTTAAGTGTTCGTCCGCCAAAACCCAATACCTGACCGGACAGGGAATGAATAGGAAAAATTACCCTGCCACTGAACCTGTCGAATCGTTTCTCATCTTTCTCTATCGTTAAACCGGTCTTGACAAGGTAGTCGAGCTTATATCCATCTGAAATGGCCCGTTCGGTAAACCCTTCCCACTTATTTAACGCATAACCCACTTCAAACGTTTTTAGAGTTTCATGCCTGAAGCCTCTCTCTTTAAAATAGGACAATCCAATAGCTATCCCCTCTTCATGATTAAAAAGATTCTCACCAAAAACCCTTGTGGCATAAGATGAGAGAACCAGCATGCTTTCCCTCTCATTCTTTGCCTGTATCTCTCCAGCAGTCAGCTCTTTCTCTTCAACTTCAATATGATATTTTTTGGCGAGATGCTTTAATGCTTCAGGATAACTTAGCGATTCATGTTCCATAATGAAGTTAACCGCATTCCCTCCTTTTCCACACCCGAAACATTTAAAAATACCTTTTGTGGGTGATACCGTAAAAGAGGGGGTTTTTTCATTGTGAAAAGGGCATAAACCGATGTAATTCACCCCCCGGCGCTTAAGTGAAACAAAATCCTGCACCACTTCATATATCTGAGCTGCATTAAGTATCTGTTCTATTGTGTGATGAGGGATCATTGAATTAATAGTTTTGCAAGTACTAAATTAATAGAAATATCGGAAGGAAGAAAGGTTTGTAAGATGGGAATGGGTGCCGTCTGTCCGTCCAGCAAAGCAAGGGTAAAGGCAAGTTATTTCTCATCAACCCAACCAGCATCACGTTGTTCAATAACAATAACACTATCAAGTTTAACCATCATCTTTTTTAGTTCTTCAGCTTTTTCTGGCATCTCATCAATAAGGTTAAACTTCTCCCTGTAATCTATATCAATATCAAAGAGATATTCAACATCATCGATTTTGACATATTTGTAGTTACCGTGTCTGATGCCTGAAAGTGGTCCCCGTAATGAATAATAGAGGAATGGATATGGCTCGCTATCTGTGTTGCCCATCAGCAGGGAGGTGATATCCTTACCATCAATCTTATTAGCAGGCAAATTGCCCGATGCGATACTTATTATTGTTGGTAAAATATCCATATTGGTAACCTGCCGGGTAATAACACTGGCGGGCTTAATATTATCAGGCCACCTGATGATACACGGAACACGATGTCCGCCTTCCCATGTACTTTGCTTGCCTCCGCGTAACGGACCGGCAGAACCGCCATGTGTTTTATAACTGAGCCACGGACCGTTATCCGAAGAGAAGATCACCATTGTATTTTTATCAATTCCATTCTTTTTTAAAGCTTTTATTATGGTGCCAACACTATTGTCGATCTCCTCTATCACATCTCCATATAAACCGCCTGTACTCTGACCGGCAAAATCACCGGAGGCGTAAATGGGTATATGTGGCATGGGATGGGCTACGTACAGAAAGAACGGACTCTTATGATGACGGTTAATAAAGTCAACAGCCTTTTCTGTAAGCAGACCGGTAAACCGGCTTTGGTCGGGATTTAGCTCAATGGTATCATTGCCGGATAACAGGGGAAGATCATATTTGTAATTAACCCTGCCGTATTTAGCCTGCTCTGTGTGGCTCATATCGTTACTGAAAGGGATGCCCAGATATTCATCAAATCCGTTTTGTACAGGAAGAAACATCTCCTGGTGCCCAAGATGCCATTTCCCAAAACAGCCTGTAATATATCCTTTATCTTTCAGCAGCTCGGGAAGCAATTCTTCATCCGGGTTAATACCTTTAAGGCTCTGCGGAAAAAGTACATGTTCATGAAGAGATAATCTTTTTGGATAGCATCCGGTAAGAAGAGCAGCCCTGGAAGGGGTACATACATTTGCCGGTATCATAAAGTTAGTAAGACGTACGCCTTCTGTAGCCATTTTGTCGAGACAGGGCGTACGGATAGACGGATTACCGTATGAGCCGAGATCGCCGTAACCCAGATCATCGGCATAAATAATTACAAAGTTGGTGTTAATTTGGGTAGTATTGCAGGAGGTAAAAAGAAACGTAAATAGGGCAAGAATTTGTAAAGCGTAGATGTTCATGATTAACCCGGTTAGTTCGGGCTAAATTTAACTAAATAATTACAGAGTATTTAATCAATCCTGTAACTTCCGCTCCGGCGGTCAAAATAGATGGGGACACCCTGATCCCGTATCTCTTTCACTGTGCGCTTAATTGTTCGTTCGCTGGAATCCAGTTTTTTTGCCAGACCAGCCGGAGATCCGGTATTCCTGATCCTGGCAAGCACAATAACCCTTTCCTGCAGGTGAAATCGCGAATTGTTTTTCATAAAAATGTTAAAGTATCAAGACATGACGATATAAAATTAGAGTATAAATCTAAATTTCAAAGAACGGTTTGATTAATAAAGGAAAATTGATGTTAAACGGTTAACATTTTTTGATAAATGAAGAAGAAGTGACTAAAGTGACTAAAGTTAAAAGTGAGCTAAAGTTGGGAAGAAGTGAACTAAAGTGACTAAAGTTGAAAAAAGGTTGAATTGTTATAATATAAATGGTTCCGGGGAGAAGAATATGGCAAATGTCAGAGGTCAAATGTTTTTTTCATAGGAGTTTGCCTGTCCGGCCAGGAATCTCCTAATGTTTGGAACTGTCAGTATTATGGGGTTCCGACGTTACAAATCTTTGCTACAGTCTGGTTCGTCGTTAACAGTTTAACGATTTAACGCATAAACGGTTCAACAGGGAAAAAGTTATCTTTGAAATATGAAAGCAGTTCTCAGGCCGGTTTTGCTAATTATTTTTATTGCTATTATGTCATGCGTAACCGGCAGGGGACAGGGTGGTGCAATTAGCTATCTTTATCCTGAAGATTTCTATCATACGTTCAATGGTGAGAACTTTGCCCTTCTGGTGGATACACGAAAATCTAACCATTACAGAAGAGAGAGAATTGAGGGTGCAATAAATATAAAAAACATGAAGACCCTGATAGCTTTTGCAGATACTCTAGACAGGGAAATACCGATATATATCTATTGTGACGGAGAGAGCCGGAGTCTATCAGTTGCTGAATATCTGGAAGGAGAGGGTTTTGTAAAATTGATTATTCTTACAAATGGAATAAGGGAGTGGAAAGCGCGGGAGATGGATGTTGATACCAGAAGACACAGGAAGCGGACTAACCTCTTTCCAGGGTAAAGTCAAAAACGGTTCCTTCTCCGGGAGTTGATGAGAGCCTGATAGTCTGTTTATGAGCCTCCATAATATGTTTTACTATCGCTAATCCCAGACCTGTACCACCCGAATCCCTCGATCTGCTTTTGTCAACACGGTAAAACCTTTCAAAAATACGTGGGATGTCCTTTTGGCTAATACCTATTCCATTATCCTTAACCTCAACTATTATATTGTTTCCTGCCCTTGATAAAGAGATTATTGTATGTCCGTTCTTAACGCCATAATTAATTGAGTTGATAACGAGGTTATTCAGTACCTGGTAAATTCTTTTTTTATCTCCCGTAACGATTGAGTGATTATCCTTTACTTTATTCATTTCCAGGGTGATCCTGTTTTCCGATGCCTTTAGTTCGTTAGCCTCAATAACATCTTCGCATGTTTTATTAATACTGAATTTCCCGATATTCAGGTTGAGCGCTCCCGATTCCAGTCCTGATATTGATTCCAGATCCTCCACGATGGATATCATTCTGTTGATATTTTTTTCGGTACGCTCAAGATACATCCGGTTTACAGACTCATCTTCCAGTCCGCCTGACAGAAGGGTGAGAATATAGCCCTGCAGATTAAAAATAGGGGTTTTAAGTTCGTGGTAAACATTACCCAGAAATTCTTTCCTGTAATTTTCTCTTCCTTTTAGCTTTTCTACCTCCTGTTTATTTGATTCGGCCCAGTCACGAACCTCCTCCTCTACCCCGGCAATCAGATCTCTGGCTAAAGTATTACTGATAATTTTATTCTTTGGTGCAATTTTGTGGATGGTTCTGTAAATAGGATGGATTTGCTCTTTTACAAACATGGAGAGAACAATATTTGTTATAAGAAGCACCAGGATAAATGAAACAACAGGAGCAGCAATTAAGATGATTATTGAAATTTCAAACCGGTTGAAAAACAGTAATAAGAGAATAGTAGCTACAATTACTGCAACCCCTGCCCCAAACAGAACAGATATCATTCTTATAGTCAGTTTTTTCATAGTTCCATAATCTTTGATTTGTTGATTTTATAAATTTGACGAACGACAAACGACGAACGACAAACGACGAACGACCCGCTTTCTCCGGCGATTGCCGGATACAGCGGACAAAGCGAACGGCAAATGATTTGAACCCTTTTTCAGCCCAGTTTCAACCCCTTCATATATCTTGCGACATACTTCCCGATAATATCAAACTCCAGGTTAACAACGGTTCCCGGCTTTATCTGGTGAAAATTTGTAACCTCATGTGTAAAGGGAATTATTGCTACCTGAAACGATTTGTCTTTTGAATTTACTACGGTAAGGCTTACCCCATTGACCGATACTGATCCTTTCTCAACTGTAATATAATCCTCCTGTGCCGGTTCATACTCAAAAGTAAAGTACCAGCTTCCATCTGCTTCTGTCACATCTGTACATATTGCTGTCTGATCAACATGCCCCTGTACAATATGTCCGTCCATTCGTGCATCCAGACGTGTACTTCTCTCAAGGTTCACCCTGTCTCCCACATTGAGAGAACCAAGGTTTGATTTATCGAGTGTCTCCTTAATGGCCGTTACTGTATAACAATCATCTTCGATCTTCACTACGGTCAGACAAACACCATTATGTGCTATACTCTGATCTATTTTTAGCTCACCAGTAAATGAACAATTCATTGTTATATGCAGGTTTCCCAGCTCCTTTTCCAGCTTTACAACCGGCACTGCCTCTTCAACGATTCCTGAAAACATATTTTTCTTGTATAAATTTATTTCAAAGATAGTAAAAACGACGAACGGCGAACGACAAACGACAAATGGGGAACGGTAAAAAAAAGACTAACTATTTATTAGCTAGTCCTTAACCTGAGAAAATTCGTGTAATTCGTGTTATCCTACTTTTGAGCGTTTTTTGCCTCAATACAGAGTGTGGCATGGGGTACTGCCATAAGCCTCTCTTTAGCTATCAATTTGCCGGTTTCACGACATACTCCATATGTTTTGTTTTCTATTCTTATAAGAGCGGCCTGGAGGTGTTGTATAAATTTATGTTGTCGCTGAGCCAGTCTGCCGGCCTCTTCTTTAGATAATGTTGTTGCACCCTCTTCAAGAACCTTGAAAGTAGGTGATGTATCCATAGTGTCATTACTCTCCTCATGAGATATACTACTTCTCAGTATCTCGTAATCTCCTCTGGCTTTTTCCAGCTTCATAAGGATGATCTCTTTGAACTCCTGAAGCTCCTCATCGTTATATCTTTTCTTTTCAGCCATCACTCATCTGTTTTTTGGTCTATTTCAAAGATAGTATTTTATTTATTTATATCAATAGCGACGAACGACCAACGGCAAACGACAAAAGGGCAAAAGGATCCTCAGCTGAACTATTTACCCAGGTAACTATTGCTGAAGAAATAGGCTACATTGATCTTAAAATAAAAAATGAACTGATAGATGATTGTGAAGCTATATCTGGCATGCTTCATCGATTAATCGAAAGCAGACGAAACTCATAACCTTATACGACAAACGACGAACGACAAACGACAAACGGCAAGAAACAAAAGACAAAAGATGAACGACCAACGACGAACGATGAAGGCGTAAGCCTCTTCTAAATTTTTTTTATCTTTATTTTGACCGATATCTCATTTATATCCACTTTACTTACATCGGCTTTCTCTTCAAAAGTTTTAAGCTCGATATTATCAGCCAGGGTTTGTGATCCGATATAGTCTGAATATTTTCTTACAGCCTCTTCTATCTCCCCGAGTTTTTCAATAGAAACATTGATTTTATCGGTTACATTAAAGCCACTCTCCTTACGCAGGTTTTGGATGCGGTTGACAAATTCTCTTGCTATACCTTCGTGATGCAGCTCATCGGTAATTGTCACATCAAGGGCAACGGTAAGCTGACCTTCATTGGCAACAAGCCATCCGGGAATATCTTCAGAGATAATCTCCACATCCTCCAGTGTAAGGTTTACAGTTTTGTTATCAACAACAATATCATAAATGCCGGAGGCCTCAAAAGAGGTAATATTCTCCTGTGAAAGGGCAGAAATAGCTACAGAGAGCTGTTTCATCATCTTACCGTATCGCGGACCAAGGGTTTTGAAGTTGGGCTTTATCCTTTTAACCAGTATATCTGTTGCATCTTCAATATATTCAACCTCTTTCACATTTACTTCGGAGAGGATAAGACTTTTCACTGCATCAAATCTTGATTTAAACTTCCTGTCTGTTACAGGAACCATAATTCTGGCGAGGGGTTGTCGCACCTTGATATTAACTTTCCTCCTCAGACCCAGTATCATCGATGAAACCTTTTGGGCTATTCCCATACGTTTCTCCAACTCCGGGTTAATAAATGTTTTGTCGTAGCCTGGAAAGATTGTGAGGTGGACAGAATCTTCATCATGCTTTCCGGTAACACCGGTAAGGTCGGTAAACAACATTTCCATAAAGAAAGGAGCAACAGGAGCAGCCAGCTTACTAACCGTTTCGAGACATGTATAAAGTGTCTGATAGGCAGCTACCTTGTCATTGTTATACTCTCCTCCCCAGTATCTTTTACGGTTGAGTCTTACATACCAGTTACTCAGGTCTTCTATTACAAAATATTGAATAGCCCTTGTTGCCCGGGTGATATCATAATCATCATAACACTCTTTCACATCTTTTACAAGACTGTTTAACAGGGATAGTATCCACTGGTCGATCTCAGGTCTTTCTTCCAGCGCAATTTCATCCTCCTTATACCTGAATCCATCAACATTGGCATAGAGTGAGAAGAAGGAATAGGTATTATATAATGTCCCGAAGAATTTCCTTTTAGCCTCATCAACACCTGATATATCAAACTTAAGGTTATCCCAGGGCTGGGCATTTGTAACCATATACCAACGCAACGGGTCGGAGCCGTATTGTTCGATAGTTTCAAAAGGGTCAACTGCATTGCCAAGACGTTTTGACATTTTGTTACCGTTCTTATCAAGAACCAGTCCGTTTGAAATAATGTTCTTAAACGAAACAGAGTCCGAGATCATTGTTGCTATCGCATGAAGTGTAAAAAACCATCCCCTTGTCTGGTCAACCCCTTCGGCAATAAAATCTGCCGGAAACAGCTTGTCAAAATTATCTTTGTTCTCAAACGGATAATGAACCTGGGCATAAGGCATAGCACCCGAATCAAACCATACATCAATCAGGACAGGTTCGCGTTTCATCGGGATGCCATTATTGCTGACAAGTATAATATCATCAACGAATGGCCTGTGGAGATCAAACTGATCGTAATTATCCTTACTGTTATCACCGGGAACAAATCGCTCCAGGAGATTCCCTTTCATGAAGCCTGCAGCGATAGATTTTTCAATCTCATTCTTAAGCTCTTCAACAGAACCAATGCATTTAATCTCATTTTTATCCTCTGTCACCCATATCGGAAGCGGGGTACCCCAGTAGCGGGAGCGGCTAAGATTCCAGTCGACAAGGTTCTCAAGCCATTTACCAAATCTGCCTGTGCCGGTAGAAGCAGGTTTCCAGTTGATAGTGTTATTGAGTTCTATCATACGGTCACGCACAGCGGTGGTGCGGATAAACCATGAATCGAGAGGATAATAGAGTACCGGCTTATCTGTGCGCCAGCAGTGAGGATAGTTGTGTGTATGTTTTTCTATTCTGAAAGCCTTTCCCTGTAGCTTAAGCATTACAACTATCTGCACATCGAGTGTCTCGGCATTTTCGGGCACCTCTTCATCAAACTCATTTTTAACCGGTTTACCGGCAAATGGAGCGTATGATTCTATGTTGACCATTGATTTAACAAATGCAGGATCCATATCCTCTATGGGAACCATCCTGCCCTTTTTATTAACGAGCGGACTATCAAGTCCGTCTTTAAGGGTAACCATAAGTGACGGAATACCGTTTTCTTTACAGACCTTCTGGTCGTCGGCACCAAATGTGGGAGCTGTATGTACAACTCCTGCACCATCTTCGGTAGTAACAAAATCGCCGGTAACAACTTTAAATGCACCTTCACCGGGATCTACCCAGTCTATCAGTTGCTCAAAATCGATTCCCTTCATATCACCACCCTGAAACTCATCTTTAACTATAAAAGGAATATTTTTATCGCCGGTGTTATAATCTTCTATCTTAAGGTCTGAATTAGCAGCCGGAAACATGGTATTAAGCAGCTCTTTAGCCATTACAACAGTAATAGGGTTACCTGTGTACTGATTAAAACTCCTTACCTTAACATAAGTTATCTTTTTGCCCACCGCGAGAGCTGTGTTTGACGGGAGTGTCCACGGGGTGGTTGTCCACGCCATAATATGAACATCATCTGTATCGGTATCGTTATACAGGAACTCCGACTGCTTATTGCGGATCACCTTAAAGAGAGCGACACATGTTGTATCCTTCACATCGCGGTAGCATCCCGGCATATTAAGTTCATGTGAACTCAGGCCGGTACCCGCTGCCGGTGAATATGGCTGAATAGAATATCCTTTATACAGAAAACCTTTATTGTATATCTGTTTAAGAAGCGACCACAGGGTTTCGATATATCTGTTATCGTAGGTTATATAAGGGTCATCCATATTAACCCAGTATCCCATCTTGCTGGTGAGATCTTCCCATAGGTCGGTGTATTTCATCACATCAACGCGACAGGCAGTGTTGTACTCTTCAACAGAGATTTTTTTTCCAATATCCTCTTTAGTGATTCCCAGGGTTTTTTCAACACCCAGCTCAACGGGCAGGCCATGAGTGTCCCATCCCGCTTTACGTTTTACTTCGTATCCTGACTGGGTTTTGAAACGACATATTACGTCCTTGATTGTACGCGCCATTACGTGGTGAATACCAGGCTTCCCGTTAGCAGATGGGGGTCCCTCGTAAAAGATAAATTCTCCCTTCCCGTTCTTGCTCCTGATGCTCTTTTCGAAAGTATTCTTCTCTCTCCAATAATCAAGAATATCCTTATTTACCTGCGACAGATCAAGCCCTTTATATTCCGGAAATTTCTTACTCATTTCACTCTATTATTTTAAGAATGCAAATATACGAAGTTTCGCGAAATTCGTGTCCCCTTCAGAAACCAAAAGTCACTCCCAGATTCAAGGTATTCTTTATCCCATAAAAATAATCTGCAGTCCAATCCTTTTCTCCGGAGATATCCGAGTGAACAAATGATGCCGAAACATACAGATCATTTATTACCTGGTAATGAGCATTTATTCCAAATGACCTGTTATGCCACTCAACTGTTTCGATAAGCGGATTGCCAAGACGGTCACCTCCAAGCGCTGTATAGTCGGGCCCCCTGATTGCATCAATAAAGTACACTCTTATTGCAGCTGCTCTTACAGGCCTGTAATCAATGGCGATATACCACTCACGTGAGTTGTCTTTTAAATAGTGGCCCATATTATAACCATTTGTCTCAAAGGTAAGGGTAGGTACGTAGTGTTGAAACACCAGTGGAAAGGTATAAGTAAATTCGGTTGTCAGACTTACATTAGGAAGAGGCAGATCGGTCAGCCTGAACCCGGCCTTATAGCTGAAAAAATTATGTACTTCGGGATCTGTAATACGCGAAACAGACAGTTCATCAATAAACATTGTCCCGTACAGATGAAGATGTTTTATCTGTCGTGAACTGATATCCAGAAACATCTGAGAGTTCATATTATCAATGCCCGAGTTATATGTATGATCCACCGATTTAAAGAAAAGAACCGGAATAAGATACACAGGGTGCATGTCATAGTCGCTGTAAATAATTGAGTTACCGGCCGATATCCATAGATTACTTAATGGACGAAAGGAGAACATATTTGCTGCGACAAACTTTTTATGATATACTTCACGATAATCGGTTCCATAACTGTTTGTAACCCAATATGACCGTGTACTATCTATAACCATTGAGTTAAGCCAGCCGTGCATATAGTTAAAGTCAAACCATTCAGTGGGTTTTATATGCAATCTGTATTGAAAAAATGAAGGAGTATGTCCGCCAAAGACATTTGCCCCGTTATAGTTGTTTCCCCACTGCATATAGTCTTTTACCAGGGTCACGCTGCCCCATTCCCAGTCGTATGCCACGCCTCCTTGCATCTCGCTCCAGTCGGTGCCTACCTTAATATGACCTCCTTCTCTTTTAGTCAGATATTCCGGCCTTCCCAGAAGGGGTTCTTCATGATTGTCACGCAGTGAACCCCAGATGCTCAGTTTACCAATATATGACCATGCTTCTGCGCCGTTCCTCCAGTAGGTCGCTTTCCCGTCACTGTTGGTAAATATCTCTCCACCAAGGATCGGATTAACGGTTAGTGTAAAAAGATCATCCTTATAATAAAAGAGGTCTTTTCTTCTGTTCCAGTCTTTTCCTTTATTCAGCTCCTTTCCAAAATCCATCAGGTAGAAATCGAGCTCTTTTTGCTGACGTGGATTAAGGTCCTCTCGTTTTTCATCAGCCTCTTTTAGCTTTTCCGAAATAAAGATCCTTGAATATGGCTTAATAACAGAGTTAAGATCTATCACGTGATTATTAGCCAACTGATCCAGAAAATCATAGATGCCGGTGTTCTTAACTTGTTGGTATACAACCTGCGACCTGGTAAATAATGGCAATATTATAAGCAAAACAGATATGAATAGAACTTTTCGCATATATTCTCGTATTTCACGAAATTAGCTTAAATTAGCCTAATTTCAAAGCTTGTTTGCAGATGCAACTGTTGGCTAAATAATTTAGTCTGATTGGTGAGTCTGATTATATAATACTATAAGACAGAAAATGATAAAAAAACGACCATACCAGGTGCTGACAATTCTGGCTGACCTTATTATTCTGGTAGTATCGTTTTTAATAATGGTATGGATAAAGCCAGCAAGCAAAAGTCATTACCTGCCTTCTCATATAAATTTTATTCTGATACTTGCCATTATCTGGGTTATCATTTCACTGATAGTGGGTAAGCTTCACAGGGGAAAGATAATTAATCTTAAATCTCTGTTTTTCAGAACGGTTATCAGTAATATCATTTCAATATCAATAGCTGTGCTGTTGATGTTTATGTTAGAGATGACAGGCCACAGCAGACTTATTGTATTGGGAACGATTGCAATGGCAACATTCCTGGAGTTAGTATGCGGAATAGGTTATCTCGCTATTCAAAAGGCTGTACTTCAGGATTATCAGCCCCGGAGTGACTATGAGACAATTCGTGAACTTACCGAGGAGGAGATGGTTGGGGAGGTGAAAACCGATACGGTTTGTGATGAGGCTGTCAGGGAGGTAGATCAGGCCCTGATTGATGCTTTAATACAAGAGACCGGAGAGGAGACAGCAACAGGAATTCTGAATATTGCACAAGGGAAGCTAAACGGGAGTTCCAGATTTGTTTCAACCACTACGGCATTCAATATAGCAACCCTTCCTTTGAAGGAATACAGTTATCTCATTAATCTGCATAAAATAAACAGTATTAAACATCTTGACACATTTCTTGATACTGTTAATTCAAAGATTATGACAGGTGGTTATTATCTCTATTGTGTGGAGACAAAAAACCTCAGGAAGAGAAGATTACTTAAAAAGTATCCACCGGTACTAAACTATATTTACTACACGTTTGATTTTATTTTAAAAAGGATTCTCCCGAAGCTTCGTATTACAAGATGGCTTTATATGCTTATAACACGTGGGAACAATATTGTCTTATCACGTGCCGAAGCGCTTGGCAGGATTTGTCGTGCCGGTTTTGAGATTGTAAACGAATCATTTATCAATAATACTCTTTATATAGAGGGACGAAAAACGGGGGAGCCTCAAAATATAAACAGTAAGAATTATGGCATACTTATAGCGCTTCCGCGGATTGGCAGGAACGGAGAGATGTTGAAAGTTTATAAACTGCGTACCATGCACCCTTATTCAGAGTATATTCAGGATTATGTTTATAATCAACACGATCTGCAGGAAGGTGGCAAATTCAAAAATGATTTTCGTATAACTTCCTGGGGAGCATTTTCACGAAAGGTGTGGCTTGATGAGCTTCCCATGCTTATAAACGTACTTAAAGGGGATATGAAAATTGTTGGTGTAAGGCCGCTGAGCATGCAGTATTTCAATCTTTACAGCGAGGATTTACGTAGCAGGCGCACCAGATATAAGCCCGGACTGATACCACCTTTTTATTATGATATGCCGGGAGATATCTTCGCCATACAGCAGTCGGAACTTAAATATCTTAAGGCATACGACAGGCATCCTTTTGTTACAGACCTGAGATATTTCTTTGTATCGTCGTGGAATATCCTCTTCAAACGGGCAAGGAGTAAATGAATTTAA
>JAUVKT010000048.1 GCA_030596125.1 Bacteroidales bacterium
GTTATTATGGATATAAATGGGCAGAGGTGCTCGATGCCGATGCTTTCAGTCTCTTTATGGAGAGAGGTCTGTTCGATAGTATTACTGCCGGATCATTTAAGGAAAATATCCTTGAAAAAGGAGGCACTCAGGAGCCAATGGACCTATATAAACGCTTCCGCGGCCAGGAACCATCTATTGAGCCATTACTTACACGAAGCGGCTTTAGGGAATAGGTAAGATGATAGAGACACAATGCATTGCGTCTCTATCCGTATCTGAACCGGGATAATTTAGGATTTATATATTATATTTGTATTTTGAAAAACCAGGTATATCATTTCTTGTCATATTCTTCATCTTCAATGTTTTAACAAACCAGGTATGATTCATTTTTTCAGCAACACTAAGACAATTATTGCAGTTGAAACCCCTACCACCCTATCCAAACCGGAAATAGAGAAACTCGAATGGCTTTTCAGCGGATCAGGTTATATTGATAAAAAAGCAATCGATGGCTTTTTTGTCGGTCCCAGGAAAGAGATGATAACTCCCTGGAGCACAAATGCCGTGGAGATTACACAGAATATGGCAATTGATGAGATTGTACGGATAGAGGAATATTTTAGTGTGAAGTCTGAAAATGTTGAGTATGACCCAATGCTTCAATCACTCTGCAATGGGCTCGATCAGGATATTTTCAGGATCAATCGTCAACCTGAACCGGTAATAGATATTAATGACATTAGAGATTATAACAAAAAGGAGGGGCTGGCTCTTAATATAGAAGAGGTTAAGTACCTTGAGTATCTCAGCATATCTCTGGGAAGAAAACTGACCGATGGCGAGGTATTCGGATTCTCACAGGTTAATTCTGAACATTGCCGTCATAAAATATTCAACGGCATCTTCATTATTGATGGAGAAGAGAAAGAGTCATCACTATTCAGCCTGATAAAAAAGACTACTCATACAAACAGGAACAGGATTGTTTCGGCATATAAAGACAACTGCTCTTTTGCACAGGGTCCGGTTGTCGAACAATTTGCACCTGACACGCAGGACAAAGCCGACTGGTTCACTGTTAAAGATGTTGAAACAGTACTGTCGCTTAAAGCCGAAACACATAACTTCCCCACAACTGTAGAACCATTTAATGGTGCTTCAACCGGAACCGGAGGAGAGATACGCGACAGGATAGCCGGAGGAAAAGGAGCATTGCCTGTCGCCGGAACTGCTGTATATATGACCTCCTATCCAAGACCCGGAGGCAACAGGGAGTGGGAAAATGCCACCGAAGAGAGACCATGGCTGTACCAGACCCCTGAAGAAATACTTATTAAAGCTTCAAACGGGGCAAGTGATTTCGGCAATAAGTTCGGACAACCACTGATATGTGGTTCTGTTCTGACTTTCGAACACTTCACCGGGCAAAAGAAATATGGATATGATAAGGTGATAATGTTAGCCGGAGGTATCGGACAGGGTAAAATGGCAGATAGTGAAAAAGATATCCCGGACAAAGGCGATCTGATTGTAATGCTCGGTGGCGATAACTATCGTATCGGTATGGGCGGAGGTGCAGTTTCATCGGTCGATACAGGTGAATTCGATAGCACTATCGAGCTTAATGCAGTGCAAAGAGCTAATCCTGAAATGCAAAAACGTGTTTATAATGCCCTTCGTGCACTCGCCGAATCTGATACTAACCCTGTTGTCTCCCTGCATGACCATGGTGCCGGAGGTCATCTTAACTGCCTGTCCGAGCTGGTTGAGGCTACAGGAGGAAAGATAGATATAAGTAAGCTTCCTGTTGGCGATCCCACACTGTCGGCTAAAGAAATTATTGGTAACGAGTCGCAGGAGAGAATGGGCCTGGTGATGAAGAGAGTGGATATTCCCATACTTGAAAGAATTGCAGAACGTGAAAGAGCCCCAATGTATGTAATCGGTGAGGTTACCGGTGATCACCAGTTTACTTGTGAAAACAGTCAATCAGGTGAACGAACGATTGACCTGCAGCTTACCTCATTCTTCGGCAGCCCACCATTAACCGAACTTAATGATAAGACAATCAAAACCCTGTTCAAACCTGTCGGCTATGATACAGAGAATATAAACAGATATATTGAGATGGTGTTGCAGATCGAAGAGGTGGCCTGCAAAGACTGGCTTACCAATAAGGTAGACAGGTCGGTAACAGGTCGGATTGCAAAGCAGCAATGTGCAGGTGAGCTACAACTACCTCTTAATAACCTCGGTGCAATAACACTTGATTACAGGGGAAAAGCCGGTTTGGCTACAGCCCTGGGGCATGCTCCGGCTGCCTCCCTGATTGATCCGGCTGCCGGTTCTGTCCTTTCAATAGCCGAAGCATTAACCAATATAATATGGGCACCACTGACCGACAAGATCAAGAGTATATCGCTCTCTGCCAACTGGATGTGGCCATGTAAAAACCCGGGAGAGGATGCCAGACTTTATTCAGCGGTAGAAGCTGCAAGTAATTTTGCAATAGAACTCGGGATCAATATACCGACAGGTAAGGATAGTCTGTCGATGACCCAAAAGTATAAAGATGATATTGTATATGCCCCCGGAACAGTGATTATATCTGCATCGGGTGAAATAAGTGACATAAAAAAGATTGTTGAACCTGTGGTTATTAATGATTCAGAGACCTCCCTGATCTATATCGATTTCAGCAGCGACAGCTATAAGCTTGGAGGCAGTAGTTTTGCGCAAATACTGAATAAGGTCGGGGATGAAACGCCAACCGTTAAAAACTCTGAGAGGTTCCTGACTGCGTTTAATATTGTACAGGAACTGATAGAGGAGGGAAAAATTCTTGCCGGCCACGATATCTCAGCGGGAGGAATGATCACTACCCTGCTCGAGATGTGCTTCTCAAACAGTGTTGGAGGGTTAAGTATTAATCTTGATGCCATCAATGAAGATGATATTGTAAAACTGCTCTTCAGTGAAAACCCTGGTATTATTATTCAGACCGAAGAGGAGGATTATGTTCTTGAGAAACTTCTCGAAAATGGAATAACCGGTTACCCGGTAGGTAATCCGGTTGCAAGGAGAGAGATATTTGTAAATCATCATAGTAATGAGTACCGGTTTGATGTCGTTGCTCTCAGGAAACAATGGTTTAAAACATCCTGGCTTTTCGATAGAAAACAGTGTGGCGAACAACTCGCAAAAGAGAAGTTTGACAACTACCACAAGCATATCAGGATGTTTGATCTTAAGAACTTTAAGGGAGATCTTGCCTCTCTGGGAATCAAACACGGGAGAAGAGAGACGACCGGTATAAAAGGTGCCATTATCAGGGAGAAGGGTGTGAATGGCGACCGTGAGATGGCCTATGCGATGCACCTTGCAGGATTTGATGTTAAGGATATTCATATGACCGACCTGGTCAGTGGCCGAGAGACCCTGGAAGATCTGAATTTAATAGTTTATGTAGGTGGCTTCTCCAATTCCGATGTGCTCGGATCAGCTAAAGGATGGGCAGGGGCATTCAGGTATAATGAAAAGGCCCGGGTAGCACTCGAGAATTTCTATAAGAGAGATGATACTCTTAGTCTTGGTGTATGTAACGGTTGCCAGCTAATGGCAGAACTTAATCTTATCTACCCCGAACATGATAAAACACCGGAACTCCTGCATAATGCATCCGGAAAATTTGAGTCCAATTTCTTAACGGTAAGTGTATCGGATAACGACTCCGTAATGCTAAAAAGCCTGTCGGGAATGAAACTTGGTATATGGGTTGCCCACGGAGAAGGGAAGTTCAACCTCCCGTATAATGAGTCAGAATATAACATTCCGGTTAAATACAGTCAGGGCACATACCCTGCTAATCCAAACGGATCTGATTACGATACGGCAGCTCTCTGCTCAGTAGACGGACGTCACCTGGCTATTATGCCTCACCTCGAAAGGGCATATATGCCCTGGCAATGCGGCTATTATCCTGACGATCGTAAGAATGACGAAGTAACTCCCTGGATAGAGGCATTTGTTAATGCCAGAAAATGGGTAGAGGAAAAAACCGGGTAATATTCAGGAAGTTATAGATATATTAAGGAATATTTGATAAATTTATCGTAGGATTAGCTAAATCATTCCCTATGAAATCTATTCTGATTACTATTCTGATTACTCTTTTCCTTCTACCATCTTATGGTCAGGAGTTGAAAATTGAGGAGAAAAAAGAGTTCCCAAAAAAGAGCTTTGTCCTGGATGCCAGGTTCTCTCCTTTCAGAAACTTTTTTGCTCTCACCAGGAATAATAATTGCCTGGAACTTTATAACCGGAACTGGGACCAGATCTTTAAGCACCAGGGAAACCCGGCTTCATATGCCGGTGTAATAGCTTTTAGTCCTGATGAAAAATATCTTGCTTACGGACGCTATAAGGGCAAAAACGATATTGCCATTATCAGGCTTAAAGATCTTAAAGTGATCCAGACACTGCGGGCACATAGTTATATGGTAACCGATCTCCAGTTCAGTCACGATTGCAACTACCTGGCCTCTGTTTCAAATGATCATACCATGGTGGTCTGGAAAGCTGAAGGGGATAATTTTGTTCAGTTTCAAAAATTTGAAGCATACGAAGATGATGTTACAAATGTTGCTTTCAGTTTTGATGACAAATATCTCCTCACAACTGATGACGATGGATTTGTTACTATATACATTAATAACAGGGGTGAATATCGTTTATCCCAAAAAATTAAGAATAGCTACAGCTACATTTATGGTCTTGATTATCATCCTCAGAAAAACGAATTTCTTACAGGATCTTCATCAGGACTTATTAAGTATAAGTTAGATAAGAACAAATTCATCCCTGTTGACTCTATAAAAGAGAAACTTGATATCAGGCACGATTTCAGTTACAGTCCGACCGGCGACCTTGTATCTTTATCGCACTACCGTGAGATAAGATTTTTTAGAACCAACGACCCGGGAATCAGGGAAATAGACGGGATTTTCAGACATACAGATAACACACTTGGCAGCCGGTTCAGTAGTGACGGACAGTTTTTGGCCTCTTTTGCTGTCGACAGCGCTCTTATAATATGGGAGATATCGCCTGTTGAACCTTCAAAAAGATCTGTTATCTCCTCATGGGTAAATGATAACCTGACACCTGCCCAGAGAAAAATATTGACATTTGATGTTGTAAACGACCTTTATAACAGGGTTGATAAAAGCATGGTCAGTCCAAGAGATGAGTTTGAGACCACTGAAGAGTATAATAAAAGAAGATCAGCACTGGAGGATTGGACTCTCTCACTTTTCCAGAAGAAGGTTGAAGAGAGATATAGCCTGAAAACAACAGGCGATAACACTATCTCCATTCCACTACAGGCGGTTGTTGGATACAATGCAGATAAACAGATATATAAGATACTGTTTCTTGAAACTGAAGCCGGTGTTGAGATCCCGGTAAAACAGGCAAAAAAGCTAAAATCGGTCTGGACCAAAGCCCGTATTACTGCTGCAAGGATACGTGAAGAAGGGAAAATGAGCTTTACATATTCTGATTTTCAGTTGATAATACCGGGAATCTCAGGTTCATTCAATGTAACTCCGGTTGAAAATCCATTTCATATAAGTGGTTCTGTTACAAGTTCCAGGACAACAACAAACGAACCATCTGTTACATCTGCACAGGTGTCCGGACAACCGGATGATCAAAGTATAATAACCCATGCCCTTCTTTTTGCAACCAATATTTACGACTCATTCTCCGAACTGGTAAACCCAGTTCTTGATGCAAATACAATTGCTGCAGAGCTGACAGAAAACTATGGTGTACATGCAGAGGTTGTAACAAATGCAACACTTACCCAAACTGCTGAAAAAATAAGGGAATATGCTACCAGGGCATACAATGAGAGCGACAACCTGATAATCTTCTTTGCCGGTCATGGTGTATATGATGAAGTCTTTAAAGAGGGTTATGTTATTTCAACCGACTCAAGAGCTGATGATATCAGTAAAACAAGCTACCTCTCTCACTCTAACCTTAGAACAATGGTAAACAATATCAGGTGTAAGCATATTTTTCTTGTTATGGATGTCTGTTTTGGAGGCACCTTTGACCCTTACCTTGCGACATCATCACACCGTGGTGCAATGGAGATGTATGCTGATATTCCTAAAGAAGAGTTTATCGGGAGGAAAATTAAATATAAAACCAGGTTATACTTAACGTCAGGCGGTAATGAATATGTTCCTGACGGAAGATCAGGATTTCATTCACCCTTTGCCCGCAGATTCATTGAAGCGCTCCGAAAGTATGGAGGGGAAGACGGTATCCTTACAACCAACGAGATATTACAATATGTCGAAAAGGTAAATCCTCAACCCAGGTTTGGCGAGTTTGGAGATAACGAACCCGGTAGTGATTTTATTCTGATAGCAAAATAGGGTTGAATTGTGTTCACCTTACGCCTTATGCCCTACGCCCTACGCCCCCTCTTACACTCCACTATAAGCAGAGAAGCCACCATCGACAGGAATGACCGCACCTGTTACAAATTGTGACGCATCTGAGCATAGCCATAATATGGTGCCGGCTATCTCCTCTGCTTCACCAAACCTGCCAAAGGGAGTCTGACGTATAATATCCCCGCCCCTTTCAGTTAAAGATCCATCCTTGTTTAGCAGCAGATCTCTGTTCTGGTTTGTTACAAGAAATCCGGGAGCAATTGCATTAACCCTTATCCTGTCACTAAATTTTTTAGCCATCTCAACAGCCATCCAGCGGGTAAAATTATCAATTGCCGCTTTGGCAGCAGAATATCCGACAACCCGGGTAAGGGTCCTGGAAGCAGCCATTGAAGAAAAGTTTACTATCGCTCCCCTTTTAGATTCTGCCATAACCTCTCCAAATACCATAGATGGGATTACTGTACCGGTAAGATTCAGCCCTATTACTTTATTGAAGTCATCAAGATTAAGATCAAATATTGTCTCATCCTTACCAATAGTCGCTCCCGGCCTGTTTCCTCCTGCTGCATTTATAAGCACGTCAATGCTCTTCCACTCTGTTTTAATCCAGTCTCTTGCATCTTCTACAGATGCCTTGTCAAGAACATTAGTTTTTATGAATTTTATAATACCACCACCTTCAGATATCTTCTTTTCAATCTCCGATCCACGGGTATCATCAATACCAAGGATCACAATTTTAGCCCCTTCCTCTGCAAATAATGAGGCAAGAGTACCCCCAAGAACTCCCTCTCCGCCTGTAATGACAATTACCTTATCTTTAATGGAGAAGCTGTTAATAAGTTTCCCTTTCATTGTGTCATGGACTTTAGAATAATCTGATCGAGGATAGTATGGACTGGCTGATGTGAATATTTTACAGGCGACTCAGGCAACACTTTTTCACTGATTATCTGGAGATTATACTGACCGGCACTATCAATGAAAATTGATCCAAGTCTCGAATCTGCCCTGAAATAAGGACTGGATTTTTCTATATTATCAAGAATTATCTTGTTACCAACCGGCCGGGCCTCAATCCTGTCCTCACCAAATGTAACTATTACAGGCTCATCATAACTGAGGTCCATTGTATCCGTCGTCAGACTCGAAAGCCAAACCTCGTACCTGCCGGAAGAACAAACCTCAACACTCCATTCAGCCGTATTCCTTTTGGGGTTCTCATTATCATACAAACGATAAGCATCCTTAAGCCGTAAGGAGATGTCTCCATTTCCGTTCTGAATAACTGCTACTGGGGCATTCTCCCCGCTATTATCTGAATTGGTTCCCTGATTACAACTTATAATGAAAAAAAGAGATAACCCTATAAATAACCCTGCTCTAATCATCTTTTACAATTTTATTATCGCACTATTAAACGTATTTTTTTCGATATAATTGTACAAAAACCATTCCGAATAATGTTCTGTCGAAAAAAATTTCTCAAATATAGCTGTTAATGTTATAAGAATAAAATCCTACAGAGAGACTTTCTCTAGTTTTGTTCTCTTTTTAAGTTCAATAGCTTCGGGAGGTTCAGAGACAATAGCCATAGCAACAATTTCAGCAATATCCTTTATTTCGGATCCTGCTTTAATATCTGCTTTGCCAAATGTCTTTTTACATAGCGGACAAGCTGTAGCCAGGTAATCAGGGTTGGAAAGGGTAAGTTCCTCAACTACATCAGATACAATATCTGTAATTTTCCTTCTGTCGATTTTAAGATTCGCCAGACTCCCGCCACAACATAATGCATCTTCTTTTTCGTGATTGGATTTTCCCAGTCTTGATATATGAATAAGCACTCTTCGTGGCTCACTATAAATTCCTGAACCACGGCCAAGTTCACATGGGTCATGGTAAATAACCGACTTATTCAGAAAATTCAGTTTGAGCTTCTCTTCTTCGATAAGCCTGTTTATATATTGCGAATGGTGTAACACTTCCACGTCAAGGTGATAACTCTCCATAAATATCTTGTAACAAATCGGACATGATGTTACCAGTGTTTTTGCACCGGAGCGCCAGATAGCATCAGAATTGTTACGTATCAACTCTCTTGCTTCCCTATCCTTACCAGCAAGTGTTAAGGGTCTGCCACAACATACGGAACCATCTTTATCCATAAAGTCAAAATCGATCCCGGCCGCTTCAAAAATCTTTCTCATTGCTATGGGGATACCGGGAGTAAGGTGTGTCATGCATCCTGCAAAATACAATACCTCCGGTCCCTTTTTAACCGGCTGAGGTTTTAAGTATTGAAAAGCCGTGATATGAGATTCTCCATTGTCCTGTATATTCTGGTTTCTAAGCCTCAGATAACCCGACCAGATACTCATTGTGTCTTTCGGTGGATCACCTGCCCTCCTGTGTATCATCCTGAGCGGACCAAGTTCAATTCCGACCGGACAAGCTTCATCACACCTCCCACACATAAGACAATTGAGTGCAATATCAAAAACATCATCTTCACGCTTTAGCCCCTTTACAAAATAAGCAGCCTGTATATTTGTTATATCCGCAGAGGTGCTTAACTGACATACGTTTAAACAAATACCACATGATGAACAGGCATGGATCTGTACATCGGCACAGGAACCATACTGGTCGCCAATCCTGACTCCTGAATTACGCATAAAAATAAGGAACATCTCGGAAGGGATATGCATATATCTTGTACGGGGCAGAAGAATAAAGAATGTACCCAGTGATAATGAGTAAAGCCACCAGAAGGGATATGCCATAATTTCTGCCGGGAGAAATCCTGCCAGTGCTGTTCCGAGTGATCCGGTCAGGAAACTTCCGGAGCCATAAGCCCCACAGGTGAAACTTTCAGCCAGCAACCTGCTTGGAAAGATCAGCCAGAGTGATGTAAGAGCTACTTTGTCAAGAAACTTGAGATTAGCAGTCCGTTTCATCCCTACAATTCCCGACCAGAATCGCTTTATAATAGCGATCAGCAAACCGGAAAGGATCAAAGCCAGTATCAGGTCCATAAGGAAACCATAATGTTTTGCTAATCCCGCAGTACCATGATCAGGATTAAAAAACCTGAAAAAGATAGCTTTATATGGAGGATTCAGGTGCTTCTCACCAAAAATATCGGCTTCGATCGTGCCAAGCAGTATCAGCAGAAACCATCCAAATGCCAGGCTCATGTGCATATATCCGAGCACCGGGTTTACTTTGAAGATCTTCCGGTGGATAAGGCCTTCCATAAAGATCTCTTTTATACTCAGAATAAATGGTCTTCCAAAAAATCCACGCTGCATCCTTAATTTATCTGTTCTGGGAAGATCCCTGAACCATACAACACCTCTGGCAACTACATATAAAATTATGAAGTAGAGGCCAATATTAAATGGTATTACGAAAGGATTAAATGGCATAATTATCAAATTCTTCAAAAGCTTCCCTGGTCAGGAATACTACATTACGGGTATTTACACCCCGGGGGCACACCAAAGTACATTTACCACAAAGCATACAACGATCAACTATCTTCCTGACTTCATCATTTTCACCCCTGCGTATCAGTATATTCAGTTTACGCAGGCTGAATTCTGTAAAATTCGCTGCCGAACAAGTAGCCGCACAACCACCACAACCGATACAAAGAGCAAAAGATGGTTCCCTCTCAAGAACATACTCAAATACTCTTTTATCGTTACGATCGAAGTCGATCACCCTTCCCTTAATCGGTGCAAAACCAAAATTCCTCGCCACAGGTTAATTTTTACTTAAATACTCGGTAATTTCAACGGCAGCCGCCCTGGCATGTGATATAGTGTCTGTAATGTTCATTGGCGCCGTACATGTTCCGGCATAAAAAAGTCCGTCAACATTACTTAAATTATTACCATAATGATTATCTCTTATTCTGAAAAAGCCATTAACACCGGTCTGTATCCCAAATTTATCCTGCAGGTTAAGTCCTGCTTTTGCATTCTGCATACCTACCATAAGAACAAGCATGTCAACTTCCATGCGGATAGGTTTTCCCAGCAAAGTATCCTCTGCTTTGATAACAAGTCTTCCCTCTATGTTCTCACTAACCTCAGAAACTTTTCCCCTGATATAATTTACCACCCATTTCTCCTGCGACTCACGATAAAGCTCCTCATAATAAGGCCCGAACATTCTCATATCCATATAGAAACAGAAAACTTCCGAATCAGGAATATGTTCCTTAATTTCTATAGCCTGCTTAACTGCTGTGACACAACATACTTTCGAACAATGAAAATTACCCACTTTCTCATCCCTCGAACCAACACAATGCACTATTCCAACCCTTTTGGGAATTTCTTCCTTTGTGGTCAGGATATCACCAGAATGAAACATGTTTTCCAGATCAAGTGACGTTATCACATTGTCGTAAATTCCGTAGCCATACTCCTCTTTTCTTGTGGCATCGAAAAGATCAAATCCTGTTGCAATCAGAACAGCATCAGCCTGTCCAAGATCACTTTTACCGGTGGAAATACTGAACTTCCCATTTTTATACTTAACCTTATCTAATTCAGTACCTGTCATTAAATCTATTAACGGATGATCAATCTCCTTATTTATATAATCAGTGACTTCCACACTTCTCCTGCGATCAGGGAAAAGCTGATACCAGTTATTGATCTTGCCACCCGGTTTCTTATCCTTCTCAATAAGACTGATCCTGTAACCTTCCCTGGCCAGTCTCCCTGCAGCTACACAACCTGCAGTACCTCCTCCGATAATAACAATATGTTTTTCCTTATTATGCATTTATCAGATCTTTAGGTACAGGAAGTTTTTTGCCATCTTTTGTCAGGTATTTTTCTTCCTGGTCATATTTTATTCCCATCTTATCCAATAGTGGTTCGGATTGAACATTGTGATACTGCAAACCCAGATCCCATGGATTATATCCCATAACAATACCGGCCAACTCCTCGTATGTGAGCACAGGTATTCCCTGACCATGCTGACCATAAGTCATTCCATCCATCTCCTTTATTGTATATTGCCACTTATCCATAAACATGGTACAACCCGGGCAATTAGCAATAATTGCTTCTGGTTTATATGGCTGCATCGAAACAAATTTCTTTCTGGAATTTGAAAGCGAATATCCCCTGTTTGCCTGAACGATATATTGTCTGAATCCAAATCCGCAGCAATGACGTCTCTCCGGATAGTCAATAACCTCTCCTCCCCATGCTTCAATCATTCCTATGAGGACATGAGGAAATTCAGCTCCGCCTACCCCATATTTCGGGAACATTTTTGAATAGTGACATCCAATATGCTCAACTATTCTTAAAGGTTCACCTGTAACATGGTCAATCAAAGGGAATTTAGCCTTTGCTGCAATCTCATCCTTAAACTTATAGATAATATCACTGGAATGGGTAATACTATCAGGCACATCAAACACCCTGCCCGTAGCCTTGTATAGGTTTTCCCGGGTTTTTTCGAGTGTTTCCGGATAATGCTTCCATGTTTCAATTATCTCTTCATAAATTCCAAATGATGTAACACAGGAGATAACCACATCTTTATAACCATGCTCTGTTGCCAGGGCAAAATGTCTTGCAACAACAGTCTGGATCGTATCAAACTGAACAACATCCCCATGATAACCAATTCCGGTACAGGTAGTATGATTAGGGTCTTCAAAGATGTCTTTCCCCAGATCCTCTTTCAACACTTTCAGAAAAAATTGCTCTGATCCAGGGAAAAAACTCTGACGGATACATGAACGCACATAGAAAAAGTGATCATCAGGGATCTCCTTCTGAAACTCAGACCAAATTCTTTTTTTACCTTCCAGTTTCATGATCTTCCATTATTGGTTCTTCAATAAAATGTATGCCGGAGTCAAAAGTATAAACGTGCCTGAAATATTCACAGTCGATCCCCTCCTTTGTAAACTCCATATCCATCTCTTTTGCCTTCTTTTCAGATGCCTCTTCTATTGCATCAAAAAGATCCAGCCCGCCGGTCACATCAAAAATATCCCGGAGTTCCTGCATAACTTCAGGTGTAAACCTGCGCAGAGGGCCCTCCTTACCATACAATTCTCCACCAGCCCTGGCAATAAAATGTTCGAGATTTTCGTATATATGCTCCCAAACAGGCCCCTGTTCAGGATGTCTTTCAGGCTCGACATCATAACTGGGAACACAATATCCATATTCAAGGATATTGTCTCCTACCGTACGTTTAACAGCAAACTGCTGTCGTCCTTTCTCCGATTCGGTAAAATAACCCAGCTTCTGCGATAACAGACGGAGTGCCATAATTATCTGCCCCGGAGTGTTTCCTCTCGGGCACCTGGTTTTGCACGACATACACTGTCCGCAATACCAGATTGTCTCACTTTTCAGCAGGTCACGTATCACCTCATCGTTCCTTGTCTGAACCATGTCAACTATCATTCTCGGGTCGTAATTATAAAATTCAGCAGCCGGACAAATAGCCGTACAAACTCCACAATTCATACAGGCGTTCAGTCCCTCTTCAAACCTTACATCCTCAAGAAGTTGCGTGTATAGATTTTCCATTGGCTTAGATATGATTTTAGTTTGATTTACCATGTTAAAAGTATTCCTAAACTTCAGACATGAAAAGATGTTTTATACTTATTTATATGTAGTATAAATACTTATTAAATATCCACTCCGTTTTTAAATTTTGGCTCATTGATTTAACGATCTTTGACACAGCTTAAATGTAAGTACGTTTCTTAGAAACGACCTGTCGTAATAAGAGGCATATAATATCTATTCATTTTCTTCAGGCATCCCTAACAGGGAAATATTATTAAAATGCTTTCTCATCTTTCCATTGATAGCTAAACCGGTATTTACCTGATCCTAATTCAATCGATACTGCATTACCATACTGGTGAGCTTCATTTATCCCAGTTACATTTTTCATTTCTTCCCCATTTTCCTGAACATTCTTGAGGACAGCATTCGGGAGGGTGACTGTCGCATGAGTATTAGGTGGCACAATGACCTGGTAATTAAATAATCCATCTGATATTTCCCATCCGGACTCAGCTATACCATACATTGTATGGATAGTAGCTTTAGCATTTGTAAGTCCGCCACCCGGATAGGGCTGGAAAAGAATGTGTTTATAACCGGGGGCATTTTTATCTATTTCAATACCGGCAACAATCCGGTAAAGCCATTCACCAATAGCACCGTAAGCATAATGGTTGAATGAGTTCATTCCCCGATCCTGGAACGTACTATCAGGTTTTATCCCATCCCAGCGTTCCCATATTGTTGTGGCACCCATTGTGATAGGGTAGAGCCATGAAGGATATTTTTTCCTGTTCAGAAGCATATAGGCAAGATCGGTATATCCGTATTCAGTGAGTACATTGCTTATCAATGGGGTCCCGACAAAACCTGTAGCTATATGTTTAAATGACCTGACATCGTTTGCCAGTCTCTCAGCAGCTTTTTTAGCGATTGGTTCCGGTAACAGATCAAATGCCAAAGCCAGGGAATAGGCAGTTTGTGTATTTGAAGCCAAACGACCGTTTGGAGTAACAAATTCTTTCAGGAAGGCATTTTTAATATTTTTCAGCAGGGAAGCATATTTTGTAGCATCTTCCTGTTTATCGAGTATTTTTGCTGTTTTTTGTAAGAGGTTTGTTGAATATGCAAAAAATGCTGTTGCTATCAGGTCTTTATCTGTGGTGGCTCCGGGGTAATCAGATCTTGTTGTATTAAACGCGAGCCAGTCGCCAAAATGAGATCCTGTGTTCCAGAGATATTTTTCGCCTGATTGTTCTTTTATATAACCAACCCAGGCTTTCATGCTCTCGTATTGTTCCTTCAGAATGCGTTTATCTCCGTAGCTCAGGTAAACAGTCCATGGAACAATAATGCTTGCATCAGCCCATGCAGCAGAGCCGCCATTATTTAATACATCAGGAATTACATGTGGAACAGAACCATTGTCAAATTGATCGGCTGCCAGGTCTTTGAGCCATTTGGTGTAGAATGCAGCTACATCATAATTAAAACATGCGGTTCGTGCAAAAACCTGGGCGTCACCTGTCCAGCCCATCCGTTCATCACGCTGGGGACAATCGGTGGGTACATCAAGGAAATTACCTTTCTGACCCCACTGAATATTATGCTGCAACATGTTTATCATCTCACTGGAACACTCGAAATTACCGGTGGGGGGCATATCTGAGTGGATAACAATCCCGGTGATGTCATTCAGGGTAGGCTCACCCGGGTATCCTTCAACTGCAACATAACGGAAACCCTGAAATGTAAAATGTGGTTCATATAACTCTTCCTTACCACTTTTCAGAGTGTATTGCACGATTTGTTTTGCAGACCGGAGATTTTCGACATAGAAGTTACCTTCTTTATCAAGCACCTCCGCGTGCTTTAAAGTAACCGTTATACCGGAAGTGCCTTTAACTTTAAGCTGTACCCACCCAACTAAATTCTGTCCCATATCAAAAACAATATCACCTTCAGGTGTAATGATTTTATTAATGGGTTTTACTTTTTCAATTTTAAGTACCGGTGGTCCGGCAGGTGCAACAAGGATATCTTTAGAGTGATTTATAATTTTTACATCAGCCCAGTCTTTGTCATTGAAACCGGTTTTGCTCCAGTTATCTTTTTCCAGACGGGCATCGTAGGTTTCGCCATGATAAATCTCCGACATAAGGATTGGGCCTGTTGAAGTTTTCCATGTGGCATCAGTTCCGATAATCCCGGAACTACCATCTTTATATCTGATTTCAATTTGCATTAAAAAAGCCTGTATATCACCGTAAGTATTATGGTTGTCAACCCATCCCAGGAATCCGCGGTACCAGCCATTTCCAACAGTTGCACCAACAGCATTTTTTCCTGTTTTCAGATATTTGGTAACATCATAAGTTTGATATTGCAGTAGGTTGTTATAGCTGGTCCATCCGGGAGTAAAAACCTGATCACCAACACGCTGTCCGTTTAATTCCATCTCATAAAGCCCAAGGCATGTAACATATGCACGTGCAGAGCTTATTTCTTTGCCAAGTATGAATTCCTTGCGGAATAATGGGCATGGCAGGGATCCTGAAATATCCTGTTCGTTAGCCTGACTAATCCATGAAGCCTGCCAATCGGAGGGATGCAGTAAACCCATTTCCCAGTAAACAATTTCACTCCATACCGAAGGAGAGTCATTATTATCCCAAATACGTACCTGCCAATATACCCTTTGTCCTGAATTTAATGCAGGTCCTTTGTATGGTACATGAATGGATTGACCGGAGTTTACCTTTCCGGTGTTCCATAATAAGTTATTACCGGATTTCAAGTCTTCAATTGTTGCCGCCACACGGATATGATAGGAAGTTTGCATCACATTGCGCCGGGCGGAAGTGATCTCCCAGGTCAGGCGTGGTTGTTGAACATCAATTCCGACAGGGTTTATTTTATATTCGGTGCGAAGGTTTGTGATTCCAGGTTTTATTGAAGTCTGTGCTTTTATTGCAAAAGGATTGCAGATGAAAAGGCAAATAACGAAAATGCTCCTGGCAAAAAAAGTAAATTGGATTTTTAATTTTTGTTTGTTCATAAATAGTTTTATTGAAATAGCTGTTTTAGTTTAGTTGGTAATTCATCAACAGATGTATATTCAAGTACTTCAAGCTTCCTGTTTCCTTTGATCATTGCTGAAAGGTTACCGGATTTTTAAAAAAAAAAGGCAGATGATCCTTTGTCCGGCATCACCGGCAAAATACTCACCGGTAAGATTTTCGTGATGATGATGTTTTTTCTTGTGTTTTTCCTTATGTGCATATTAATTGTATTGTTATTCTTTATAAATTTAAAAAGCTTTCTTTGAAATGCAATTTGTTTTTAAACGTGATACTGATATTTTTCAACCCCTCTGATTTCAACAATTTCACCAAAATACATCCGGTGATAATCTTTTTGAGGATATTCTTTTTCAATGGATTCATCCAAAAAGTTTTCCGGTTTCAGATCATCAAGGTATATTTTTTTACACTCAATTATCAGTTCTGCTTCTTTAAATCCCGGAGCAGGAATTTTTTGGGAAGGGATAATGTTTAATCTGGTTTGTACAATTTTATCTCCATCACGACCTGATTTTGTGCCAAGTAAGGAAAGGTCTTTTTTATATGATTCGTTAAAAGAGCAGAGGGTAAATGTATCATATGGTTACTTTTATAATCCCCGCTTGTTAACAGAAACCATTGTTTCAACCATAATTCATTAACTCTGATTAAAAAATCCTTTATTGGGATAGATTTCATTTTTCTTAAGTTTTTTTGAAGTTATAATCCTGCTTTAAATAAAGTCCATCTATAAGGACAGAAAGTTAAATTATAAATTAAAAATTAAAAATAACAAGCATTAAATATCAACTGTACTCTGCTTTTCTTTCTTGCGGTAATATGGAGACTTCAGGCAAATTATTTCTGCCCATAACATTAAACCAAGAAAGAACATTACTGCCAAAAAGATCACGGGCCCGGCAGCAAGGCTAAAAAACCCGGCAAGCAAGCTAATACATGTAAATATAAGTAAGGTTATAAACGTCCATCGTTTTTCTTTAAAAACACCGATAGTTATTACTATCATCAGGATAAGTAATGGAAACAGAAAAACCAAAAAGATTATTCCAAAAATCCCGATCATAACTCCCATTTCTCCGGCTTTAAAACCTTCATATGCCAGTTTTAGTAAAAACAGAAATGTCATCAGAGTAAAAAACGTAAGAAAAATACAAAGCCAGGCCAGCAGGGTTCCCTGCCAGGGCGGGCGGAGTTTTGTATCAGTTGGGATATTCATTGATTAGTTTATTCATTATCATTCCCTGCTAACATAATTGTTCTACTACAATGTGCCAAATAATTCCATATAATACTCATATATTCAAATATAAACGGATTCCATATAACGAACAACGGTATAGTTTGCATTAATATGCTTTTAGGCCGACTTGAAATATTTGGAATATTCTCTTTGTTTTTTGTTAAATCGTGGCGATAGAATAAATTTACCATTGACCAGACAAACCTGTGAGTAAATTGTGATTTAACGCCAATAATAAACAATCAATTATACATTAAAGAGCAGGCAGATAATCAAACAGCGACCCCGAGGACTCCTTTAGATGACAGTAAAGACGCAATGCATTGCGTCTCAACGCATCCCTTAGAAAAAACCACTCCGTAGCTGTAGCGCAAGCCACAAGCAGCGGGGATGAGGCAATCTGCTGAATATTGATTAAATTTGAATATTAACCAATAAATCTTCCGAAATGAATTGCAGCAAATCACTCCCGGCCCTTACTACATCGTTAATAACTATTATTTTAATCACTTCGTCGTGTCAGACTGACAAGGTGGTAAATATGGAATCGCTATTAACTGACATGACTAACAGGCACTGCGTGACTCAGCTCCCCGACCCTCCATACCAGTTAAAACAATTCAGTAGTTACGACCGTGGCTCGGTTAGTCCTGAAGAAGATGGATGGTTCGCAAATGCGGATTATAGCAGGTTTGTGCGTGAGGAGATTATTGAAGAACGACGGGAATTTGTACTTTTCGATCATGAAAGTCCCGGAGCTATTGTAAGATGGTGGATGACATTTGCCGGTGAAGGCAGTTATGACGGAACACTCAGGATATACATTGATAATAGTGATACTCCCCTTATAGAGGATAATGTATTAAAAGTTAT
>JAUVKT010000114.1 GCA_030596125.1 Bacteroidales bacterium
TTCAAGTGTAAGGTCCTTAATCATTTCAGTTGCATTATCGGTGGCAATATGCATGGATGTCATCCTTGCACCATGCTCTGCAACAAAAGAATCAAGCAATGCTTTATAAAACTGAATTTTTAATGTCCTTGGAATAAGTTCTTCTATTATCTCCTTTTTTGAAGGCTCATAGATATAGTCCCCTTGTTCACTGCCTTTATGCCTAATATTATCATTTTCAACCGGCAGAAAAGTTTCATTAGTTAGTATCTGTACCGCCGCATTCTTAAACTGGTTATAAATAAATTCCACACGGTCATACTTTCCCTCGAGAAAACTATTCATAACTTTCAGTGCCAACTCGTTAACGCTTCCGAAGGATAGGTTTTCAAATATTTCACTATGATCTTCGCTTATCTGCCATCCCTGTTTTTTAAAATAGTCTGCCCCTTTTTTGCCTATTGTCATGAACTGTAGATTACCGGAGTTAAACTGCCTCGAATATTTTTCGTTAACTATCCTTACAGTCTCCTTAATGACATTTGAATTAAACGCTCCGCATAGTCCCCTGTTGGATGTAACCACAATCAGAAGCACCTTTTCGGAATCTGAAACTCTTGAAAAACCATTTTCTTCCTCTGTTTCTTCAATATGCATGCTTATATCAAGCAAAATTTCGTGTAGCTTACCTGCATAAGGTCTCAGTCTGACAATTTTATCCTGTGCTTTTCTTAGTCTGGCCGCAGCAACCATCTTCATTGCAGAGGTTATCTGCCGCGTGGACTTAACCGATGTTACCCTGGTTCGTATTTCTTTTAAGTTTGCCATTGATTACTTTACTTTTATCAGAAACCGTATCTAATCAGCATATTTTGCCGACAGATCAGCAGCAACTTTATCCAGCACTTTGGTTATACTATCGTCTATTATACCCTCCTTTAGTGATGCCAATATGTCTGAATGTTTTAGTTCAAGAAACTCAAGAAATTCAGACTCAAACTCGTTCACCTTACTAACAGGCATATTTTTAAGCAATCCTTTGGTTCCGCAATATAATATTGCAATCTGTTTTTCAACCTCAACGGGAGAATATTGCCCCTGCTTAAGTATCTCAACATTTTTAGCTCCTTTATCAAGCATCGCTTTGGTTGTTGCATCAAGGTCTGACCCGAATTTGGCAAAAGCTTCCAGTTCACGGTATTGAGCCTGATCAACTTTAAGTGTACCAGCAACCTTTTTCATTGCCTTGATCTGGGCATTACCCCCAACCCTTGAAACAGATATACCAACATTAATAGCCGGTCGTATCCCTGCATTAAACAGGTGTGGCTCAAGAAATATCTGTCCATCAGTAATTGATATAACATTTGTAGGAATATATGCAGAAACATCTCCTGCCTGAGTTTCAATTATTGGTAAAGCTGTTAGCGATCCTCCTCCCTTTACGAGATGCCGTATAGATTCCGGAATGTCATTCATTTTGCGGGCCACATCGTCTGATTCAATAATTTTTGCCGCCCTTTCAAGCAGGCGGGAGTGGAGGTAAAACACATCACCGGGATATGCTTCACGTCCGGGCGGACGACGAAGCAGGAGTGATACTTCACGATATGATACAGCCTGTTTTGAAAGATCGTCATACACAATCAGGGCATCTCTTCCGGTATCTCTGAAAAACTCCCCAATGGCAGCTCCTGCGAAAGGAGCATAGAACTGGGCAGCAGCCGGATCGGCAGCCGTTGATAAAATAATTACAGTATAATCAAGAGCTCCGTACTCCTCAAGGATTGTGGCAATATTAGCAACTGTTGAACCTTTCTGTCCAATAGCAACATAGATACAGAAAACAGGCTCTCCCTTTTCATAATTTGCTCTCTGGTTAATGATCGTATCGATTGCAATAGCCGTTTTACCGGTTTGCCTGTCACCAATAATCAGCTCCCTCTGACCACGTCCGATCGGGATCATGGCATCAATAGGTTTAAGGCCTGTCTGCAAAGGCTGTTTTACAGGCTGACGAAAAATAACACCGGGAGCTTTCCTTTCGAATGGCATTTCATAAAGATCACCCTCTATAGCCCCTTTCCCATCGATTGGCTCACCTGTTGGGGTAATAACCCTGCCAAGCAATCCTTCTCCAACCATTATAGAGGCAATACGGCCTGTACGTTTTGCTATATCACCTTCAGTAATTCCAGTTGTTGAACCAAGAAGAACTACCCCGACATTATCTTCTTCGAGGTTAAGTACAATAGCCTGAACTCCATTTTCAAACTCTACCAGTTCATTAGCCTGAACATTTGATAATCCGTACAAGCGGGCAATACCATCACCCACCTGCAGAACAGTTCCTACCTCTTCGAGTGATGCTCCGGTCTGAACCCCTTCGAGTTGTTGTTTGAGTATCCGGGATACTTCTGCTGGTTTAATCGCTGCCATAACCTTTTATCTGTCTTTTAAGGCGGTTTTGCCGCCTGTTATCATCAATTTATTTCTTTGGTAATCTGTTTCTTTATTCTTCTGAGCTGAGACTTAACACTTGCATCAACAAAAGTGTCTTCAACCTTAAGTAAAAATCCTCCTGTAATTCCGGGATCCTGCTTCTCCTCCATATCAACAGTAGTGGTCATGCTCTTCTCTATTAATCCCTTAATACTCTGCCTGACTGAATCACTAACAGGAATGGCAGTGGTCAGAGTAACTTTTGTTATCCCGTTAAACCGGTCTGCCTTATCAATAAATGATCTTGCAATACCGGGTAAAAAGGACTCCCTGTTATTTGCCACTGTAAGCAGGATCAAACTGAGAGTAATGGATTCAACCCTATCCTTAAAAATCTCATTTAAGGCACCCTTTTTTACAGAACTTTGTATAACCGGACTGGTAATAAGATCTCTCACATCTTCAAAAGCTGATATTTCAAGAAGGAGCATCATATCCTGCCTTACCCTGTCAACTATTCCCTTCTCCCTCGCCGAAAGAAAAAGCGCCTTCGAATACCTTACTGATATTTTACTCTCATTCATAACTGGTTGCCTAGTTCCTGGTCAAATCTATATCATCCAAAAGATTGTTGATCAGTTTTTCCTGTTCGGGTAATCCCTTCAGATTCTCCTTCAATATCTTTCCGGCAATCTCAATCGACAGTTCAGCTACATAGTCACGTATTTCTGTAATAGCTGTCTGTTTCTCCTTTTTAATCCCGGTCCGGGCCTTTTCAACTATCCTGTCTGCCTCGGTTTTTGCCTGATTTTTTGCCTCTCCAATCATTTTGTCGCGGACATCCCGGGCCTCTTTCATAAGTATATCCCTTTCGGCCCTTGCCTCCTTCATAATTGCTTCATTGTCGGCCATTAACCTCTCCATATCCCTTCTTGCATCATCGGCAGCCTCAAGTGAGCTTTTAATGCTATCTTCTCTTGCTTTAACAGCAGCAAGAATAGGCTTCCATGCAAAAACTCTCAGAAGTACGAGTAACAATCCAAATATCAGGGTTGTCCAGAAAATAGTCCCTATTGCAGGGGTAGCAAGACTGTTCGCTAATATCATGATAAATAATTTTTATTTCACTTTAAAAAAGAGAGAGGTGCAGCCAACCGCTGCACTCCCTCATGTTCCTACTTCGCAATAAGAGCAACAACGATTGCAAATAGGGCTGCACCTTCAATAAGCGCGGCCGAAATAATCATTGCTGTCTGGATTTTGGTTCCTGCCTCGGGCTGGCGGGCAATAGCTTCCATTGCCTGTCCGCCAATCCTGCCTATACCAAGTCCGGCACCGATTACTGCCAATCCTGCTCCAACTGCTGCTAATGTACCTGTCATAATAACTTAATTTAGTTTGACAATATAGTAGTGTTTAATGATGTTCCTGAACTGCTAATCCAATAAACAAGGCCGATAATAAGGTAAAAACATAAGCCTGAAGAAAAGCCACCAATAGTTCGAGCAGGTCCATAAAAAGAACAAACAGGATCGATACCGGTGCTACCGCAAGCGATTTAAAAATAAAAATAAGACTTACCAGGCTCAATACAATAATATGTCCGGCCGTAATATTTGCAAACAGACGAACCATAAGAGCAAAGGGTTTTGAAAACATACCAATCAGCTCTACCGGGATCATTATCGGTTTCAACCAGAAAGGTACGCCGGGGGTATTAAAAATATGCCCCCAATACTGTTTATTACCACTAAACTGGGTTATGAAGAATGTAAACAAAGCCAGAACCATGGTAACTGCAATATTTCCGGTTACATTTGCCCCTCCCGGCAAAACCGGAACCAGCCCCATCAGGTTATTTATCAGGATAAAGAAAAATGCCGTAAGAAGGTATGGCATATATTTCTCATACTTATGTTCTCCGATGTTTGGTATCGCTATATCATCACGAACAAACATCACTATCGGTTCCAGAAAGCCCTGGATTCCCTTTGGTGCACTTATACCGGTACGCCGGTACGACCTGGCAAGGGATACAAATAACCACAGCAATAACAGGGCTGCAATAATCATTGCCGTAATATTCTTGGTAATTGAAAAATCAAGGGGTAGTTTCCCCTCTATAACATTACCCTCTTCATCCACCTCAACGATTTGCCCCTTATGATCACCCTCCTCCATGATCCTGAAACCTTCATATACATGACCATGAGCCAGGTGTTTCGAAGAAAAGATATTTATTCCTTTATCTTTCGTATAGACAATAACAAGCAGATAAACACTCACATGATGTCCATGTTTGTTAGTATAGATATGCCATTCGTGTGAATCGGCAATATGGTCAAGAATAAATGTACCCGGATCAAATTCATCTTCCTCCTCGTGTAATTCTGAAGCATGGCTGTCACCTTCTTCAGAATGTTCCTGAGCTAAAGCAAAACTGCCGGGCAGAACCAAAAGAGCAATTATCAGTATAAAAGTTGTAAATATATTCTTTCCTGTCAAACCTATTCTTGTTTTAAAGATCTGTTTTTCTGCATCTTAACCAACGAAATAATCAAGTAAGTTGTGTATGCTAAATATAGTATAAAAAACAATACCACATTATTCAATCCTGTTTTTTTAAGAACATTGAAATAGATAAGCGCCACTATAGCAACGAGTATAAACTTCAGTCCAATAACAGCCAGGGTAAAAACGGACTGAATATCAGCCGGTTTTTTTTCACCGATCCCTGAAACAAGGAATGCTGATGCCATAATAAAAAAAAATGATAACAGGAGAAAAACAGATCCGTTCCAGTCGATCAGACCGGGTGACCAATTTTTTATAAGAATACCTGCAATCGCAAATATCAAAGTTATAATTGCGGTATTTATTATCTGTTTCAGAACCCTTGTCATACCAGTTACTTCTTTCCTATGAAATCTTTAATAGCAAAATATATGGCAGCGAATACTCCGAGAAGGGATAAAATCAATGTAAAAACCGGGGTTTCAGAAACTCTTTTTTCATCGAGCTTAACCCCGGCAAACGTCATAATAACAATAATAGCCACCATCTGAAGAGCAAGTCCTGTATAGCGGGCATAGGTCTTTAGCCCATCACTATTGCTGTTTTTCCGGCTCTTTTTTTTCGACTGGTTCCGTTTTAACTGTTGTGGGTTCATTGCCATCACTCATATTACAGTTCCCGGTAAATCGTGCACCCGGCTCAATAGATAACTTATTTGTAATAATATCGCCATTTATTGCCGATGATATCTTCAGAGTCAGAAGCTGACTAACATTTATCTTACCTGTAATTTCGCCGGAAACCTCAGAATTTTTACAAATAACCTCCCCTTTAACTTTCCCGGTATTGCCAATAACCACTTTCCCTTTGGTTGAAAGGTTACCAATCAATACGCCATCAATCCTGATATCACCCTGCGATCTGATATCTCCGGTTATTTCGGTACCGTTACTTATCAGGTTGATAGTTGTGCTTTCCGTTTCATTAACCTTTGCCATAATTATCTGATTGTATTTAATAAGATATCGTATAAAGATAAAAACTATTGTTTAATTGTCTTCTATTAACATATTATTTGGGATCGTAAGCCCATTTAAGATAAATCGAACCCCAGGTAAAGCCACCGCCAAAAGCTGCAAGAATTATATTATCTCCCTTTTTCAGTTGTTTTTCATAATCGTACAGGCAGAGTGGTATTGTAGCATCAGTGGTGTTCCCATATTTCTGAATGTTAACCATGATCTTCGATGGGTCAAGACCCATGCGTCTCCCGGTAGCATCAATTATCCTGAGATTTGCCTGGTGAGGTACCAGCCATGCTATATCATCGGAAGTCATATTATTCTTTTTCATAATCTCAACAGCCACATCTGCCATTTTGGAAACTGCAAATTTAAATACAACCTGACCCTCCTGGTATAAAAAGTGTTCGCGGGCCTCAACGGTTTCGTGTGTTGCGGGCCTCATTGATCCACCTGCTTTCAGATGAAGATGGTGACGTCCACTGCCATTTGTTCCGAAAATATGATCAATAATCCCAACATCTTCTGTAGTAGGTTCCAGCAAGACTGCTCCTGCGGCATCACCAAACAGGGTACATGTGGTACGGTCAGTATAATCGGTTATTGACGACATTTTATCAGTTCCAACAAGAATAACCTTCTTATAACGACCTGTTTCAATATAATTTGCAACTGTCTGAAGGGAAAAAATAAATCCCGAACAGGCTGCATTAATATCAAAGCTGAATGCATCCACAATGCCTACTTTATCACAGATGATATTTGCTGTGGCAGGGA
>JAUVKT010000050.1 GCA_030596125.1 Bacteroidales bacterium
TCGCTCAACCATCAGGAGAGACCATCCTCGATCGAATTGATCAGAATATGTCATCCGACACAAGACATGTTATATCAAAAATGGTAATCCATGGTGCTCGTACCACCAGGACCATTGAAGCAGAAACATGGTCAGCCGGAGATGATAAATCATATACGGAATACCTTGCACCGGCGCGGGAAAAAGGAACAAAGATGCTGAAACTGGATGATAAACTCTGGATCTTCTCACCCGGAACTGACAGAACTATCCAGATCTCAGGACACATGCTCAAACAATCAGTCATGGGATCAGATCTCTCTTATGAGGATATGATGGACAATCCGAATCTGAGAAAAAAATATGATGCTGCTGTTACAGGGAGTGAAGAGGTAAATGGCATCGATTGCTGGGTGTTGGAATTACAGGCAAATTCTCCGGATGTAGCCTACCAGATGCGAAAACTCTGGGTGGATAAATCGAAATATCTGCCTCTGAAAGAGGAGCTGTACGCAAAGAGCGGTACACTGCTGAAGAAAACAGAATTATCAGATATAAAAAGAGTGGGCAACCGCTGGTACCCCGGAAAGATCGTCTTTAAGGATATGCTGAAAAAAGGCGATGGCACGGAATTCATCGTGGATGAGATCTGGTTTGATGTTGAGATACCGGCGCATCTGCTTTCCAAGGCAGCATTAAGATAGATATTACACCTGCACAAGCAGAGGCCAGCCTTTTCTTATCCGTTCAACCCGCATATTTATCTCTTCATCCGGGTTAACATCTTTATCTAAATTTACGATGTGACTGAAACCATAGATATCATTCACTATTATGATCGTATCAGAGGAGTCATTAATATTAATGATCTCCTTTACTCTGAATTTATAAACCGATCCGGGTTTAAAGAACGGATTTTCAGGTTCAACCCTTATTATTTCTCCTGAATTATATCTTATGAACCTCCCGGTAAAATTCATACCGGGTTTCAGCCCATAGTGCTTGTAGTAGCGCTCCTGTAAACTATACTCCCTCCCATCCGAATCACCAAGTACAAGGTATATCTCACCATCCAGTCCTTTCATCCGGTCAAGAACAATAAAGTCGTAAATCCTTTCATCCTCCTCCTTTTCAGTTCTCACCGACTCATCAGTTTCAGAAAAAAGAATATTACCTTTTTCGATTCGGGAAATCTTAAGATTTAGCACTCCATCGCCTATGATATCAACAGAACCTGCATTAGACCCGGTTACTGATAATTCGGAACCAAAATGGTCTCTGACAACAGTTACCGGATGTCGGGTTCCGCTTTTATCAACTCTTATTTCATTCCTTACAACCTCAAAATCATAAGATCTTCCTTCTGTATAGTATGGATGTTCCGGTTCAAGAAATATTTCACCCATACAATTTATTTTATCAACACGGCAGTTTATTACCTGCTTTACCTGAATATTATAGACCGGGTAGTATTCTTTCTTTAAAAGATACCTTCTTTTATCGGGACCTGTTAACAGAAAGAATTCAACTCCCTCAATGTTAATATCCCGCTCTACTCCAAACTTATAAGTATTACCCTCCTTCAGTTTCATTATCCCTGTTAATAATTGTCAATAAAGAGGCCCCAGTATCCTGGCCAGGGATTCTTTATATTTTTCACTTCTTTTCCTGTCACGCCAAAATTCAGGAAGTACTTCAAAGCTGTTCTCCATGTCTTTAATAAATATCTTATTGAGTTTTCGTGCAATCTCCTCATCATACATCAGGGCCGTTATCTCAAAATTCATATCAAAACTTCGCATATCCACATTAACAGAACCAACAGATGAAAATACGGTATCGACAAGAATATATTTTGAATGGTTAAACCCTCTATGGTACAGGTAAACCCGTATCCCTGCCTCAAGTAACTCCCCGATATATGATCTGCTATTCCAGTTACCAATGACAGAATCAGATTTACCCGGAATTATAATTCTTACATCTGCGCCACTCAGGGCGGCCGTTTTAAGAGACGTAAGGATACTTTCGTTTGGTGAAAAATAGGGAGTAGAGATGAAAACACTTTTGCGTGCAGTAGCAATTGCTGAAAAATAGACCTGAAGAATATTAGCCCAGTCGCTGTCAGGTCCGCTCGTGGCAAGCTGAATCCAACAATTTCCATCAACCTGTTTATTTGTAATATATTTACTATCCCTGGTTAGAACTTCTTTGCTTACAAAATACCAGTCAACCAGGAAAATAAAATTCATTGAAGCAACTGCTTCCCCCTGTATTTCAAGATGGGTATCGCGCCATGGGCCGATCTCCTTTACCCCAAACAGGTATTTTTTTGCGATATTGATTCCTCCTACAAACCCGGTTTCCCCATCAATGACCACTATTTTTCTATGATTTCTATAATTTATTTTGTTAGTTAAAATGGGAAAACGAACCGGCATAAATGGGAATATCATAACTCCTGCTCTCCGCATCTCCCTTACATGTTTCGACTTAAAACTCCAGCTGCCAAAATCATCCATTATTATCCTTACCTCTATACCTTCGGCAGCCTTTTCCATCAGTAGATATCTGAATTCATTCCCCAGTTCATCAATATCAAACCTGTAAAATTCAAGATGTATGTAATCGGTGGCACTTCTTATTGCCCGTTTCATAGCAGGGAATGTCTCGGCCCCGTCGAGCAATATCTTAACCGTATTTTTTTCGGTTAGCATAGATTTCTCATTATTGAGCATAAGTGTCATAAGATGAGATTTCTTCCTGACATTTATACTTTTGTCCTTTAGCATCGTTGCCAGTGATTCTCTTTGTCGCTGTGCAGATGCAAAAAGATACTCCGAATCTATAACTCCCTTGCGTGAAAATATCTTCTTCTTCCTATAGTTCTGTCCAAATAATATATAGAGCAGAATACCCACAAAAGGCACCATTAAAATCACCATAATCCATGAAAGGGTCTTTACCGGCGACCTGTTCTCGAAAATGATCATCAGACATATAAATACTATCGTCAACAGATAAAGCATTGACAATACCAACTGAACCGGGGGTATACTCATATTTATGATAGCATACATAAGTCAAATAATCTTTGTTAAAAATAAAAAAACTCTCCCGTATTACACAGGAGAGTTTTACTATTTTATTAAAATCTTATGATCAGAACATTATTCCAACACTAAACAGGAAGGCACTTGATCTTCCATCGAGCTGGAATGTCTCACCGTCAACTTCAATTTCATCACCAAAGTTATTCAATCCTCCCTCATATCTTGCATCCAGAGTAACCTTTCCAAGCAGATCAAGACCAATACCGGCCTGATATCCGAAAGTGGCCTGCTTGTACAGATCATCAGCGTTGCCTATTAAATCACTTGTTGAGCTTATCATTATCGAAGCGGCAGGTCCTGCCATTAGCCTGGCCGGCCCAAGCTTAATCCCCAACATTATGGGAATATCGATTTTATTAAATTTCTGGCTTTTTATAGTTTCAATACCTGCATCTTCAACCAAAATATTATTCTCAGCCGTAGCAAAGAGTACTTCTGGCTGTATCATAAAACCTAACATTGAAACCCTGACAAAAAGACCACCGTGAAACCCCCATGCAGCTTCCTCTGCAGCTTTAAGAACCTGCGTAGCTGAAGTAATGGTAAGCGGATCCATGGTGAAATTATTGGATGAAACACCTCCCTTAAGTCCCCAGCTAAGCTGAGCAAAAGCACCGGATGAAATGGTGACTGTAAGTAAAACAAAAATAATCTTTTTCATATTCATCAAATTTTTTGGTTATACATATAATACTATGACAGCTAACTATGCCTAATGGTTGCTTTAACCATGCTATTCAATAAACTTATAACCCACCCCCTTTATTGTGTAAATAAGGCTTTCACCAATTTTCTCACGTAATTTTCTAATATGAACGTCAATGGTTCGTTCACCAACGATTATATCATTTCCCCACACTTTCTGGAAAATTTCATTTCTTGTAAAAACCTTCCCTGGTCTTGATACCAGCAAATTCAATAATTCAAACTCTTTGCGGGGCAAAAAGATATCCTCTCCGTCTAAATGGAGCAAAAACTTCTCCCTGTCGAGCACCAGATTACCTGTACCTACTAATTCACTCTCCTGCTTGTTCTTACCACTTTCCGGATGATAACGTCTTAAAAGAGCTTTTATTCTGCTCAGCAGAACTTTTGGTTTTACCGGCTTTATAATATAGTCATCACCTCCGGCTTCAAAACCGGCAATCTGAGAATAATCTTCGCTTCTGGCCGTTAAAAAGCAGATAATTACAGATTCGAGCCCCGGGCTGTTTCGTATTCGTTCACATGCCTCGATACCATCCATTCCTGGCATCATTACATCAAGAAGTATCAAATGAGGTAAAAACGAGGACGATTTTTTTATTGCTGTGACTCCGTTGGACGCTGTATCCACAATAAACCCTTCTCTTCGGAGGGTATACGACAGAAATTCCAAAATATCCTGTTCGTCATCTACCAGTAATATCCTGTTGTTTTTCTCAGCAACCATTTGCCCCATTATTACATTTACCAGTAACTTTTTCTTTCAATCCCTCAAATATAGTATTTTATGGCATAAAATTTGATTTTACTAATTCAAACATAACTATCATGAAGAGAGCGATAATATTATTACCGATTTTTATTCTGCTTGCAATGTCATGCTCCTCCAGCAAGCATAACCGTGCCAGCAAAGAACTAAAGAATAGCATTAAGCAGCAGGAGATAAAGCAGGCAGTTGAATCAGACCGCTATATTATTAAGGTAAACAGGTTATATGGACGCAGAGGTTTTTCTGTTGATCTTGTACCAACTCATAATTATATAATTATTGACCAGGACCTTGCCAGGATTAACCTGGCTTACACCGGCCGGTCATTTGATATCATGGGAATAGCAGCCATCAACATGACCGGAAGGGTAATAGAAAAAAAAGTACAGCAAAAGCATAATGGAAAATACGAAATAAAACTTAAGGTAAAACAGAACAATGATCTCTTTACAGTGAATATATCAGTAGGAACGAGCGGATATTGTTCGGTAAATGTTATAAACCCACGTATAGAATCAATTAGGTATCATGGTAATATGCACATGATAATTGATAAAGATATTGTTAGAAAGTATAACTAAGGCCTAAGGAGAGATGTATAGTTTCTATGTTGATCCTCTCCTCCCATGTCTCATTAATCTGTCCCACTATACTTTCTACATCAATCTCAACATCATAATCAACATTTGATCTGAAATATTCGGCTGCAGCTCTTATTGAAGAACCGGGACTGATTTTAAACATAATACTTCCTCCGTAAAGATATGCCAATGACAGATTAGTACTCCCTGAAACAACATCTACCTTGTCGAAACTGGTCTCATAGCTAAACTCCCGTTTGGGTGAGAAGAGCATTGAAAATCCCCCCATAGCTCTGACTCCAATCTGGAATCTGCTGATTGGTACAGACAATTCCGGGCCGGCCAGGAGGTTTACATAATTCCAGAATCCCGAGGTGTAATCGGTATCATTATCATCCGGAATAACAATCCCGGTAAGGTCGGGATGGCTCTCAATATAATCTTTTAGTGCGGATAGAGAACGATCATAATCTGTATAGTGTGATCCGAAACCCAGCGCTCCCCCAAAACCGAGAAACCTTATGGGATAATATACTCCATCAAATTGGATTGAGAATCCTGTCAATGCAAACCCGTTTGAAAATATATCTGTTGTATCGGCAAAATCTCCCTGGGGAAAAGAACTGCCAAGATTTATTCCTATATAGCTATCTTGTGCAAACATATCTGCTACAAGAAAGAGAGCCATTATTACTACAAAAATTTTCTTCATCAGAGAATATAATTTATTATGTAAATGTAAATATAATCTGTAACTATTCAGTGTCTTGTATTTTAATTGTTTGATTGTTTATTGTTTTTTTGCCGATTGTGGACTGCCGACTGCCGACTGCTTGCCCTGTGAAATGCGACGCAGAAGCTATTTCTACATGGGTGGACTGCTTTGCCCTTCCGAAGCTCGAAATGAAGTGGAGAGCGAAGGAGGGTGGACTGCCGACTGATTCGTTACTATATTCCTAATATTACATCTCAACAATAGCAGGGTTCTTAAGTAACATTAAATATTCATCATCCATATCAGAAAACCCATATTCATAACAATAACGACAAACATTGCCATCATCAGATTCAACAAGATGAGTGAAAAAATTAAAATTGTATCCTGAGACTATTAAAGCATCCTTATGGATCTTTCTTTTATCTATTTCATATAGTTCTGCAAGAATGCGCCTGTTTTTTCTTAACAGGTTGTGAATATTGCGAACAAGATTGTTGGACTCACGATTAAGATTATTATTGAAATTATTTCTGCATTGGTCAGAGCAAAATTTTTTATCAGATCTGCCACGCAGAATTTCACCGCAATCGAGACATTTCTTTACAGCCATCACACATTTTTTTATAAAGATACAATAATCAGTTAAATTGTTTAACAGCATATATATCTAACTGATTATATACATATTATGCACATAATATAATCAACCAACTCAGGTTAAACGTTTATAAACACTTAATAAACGAAACTAAGTGATTAATAACCAAATAGGTTTGACAACCTGTAGTAGCTTCGTACAGGAAATTAATTATACGTCAAACTAAAACCAAATTATCATGGCATCAATGAACAACAAAGTTCAGTTAATCGGAAACCTCGGTAAAGATCCGGAAGTAAAAGATTTCGAAAAAGGAAAAAAGGTTGCAAACTTCTCACTGGCTACGACAGAATCGTATAAGAATGATGCCGGTGAAAAAATAAGTGAAACCTCCTGGCACAACATTGTCGCATGGAACGGGCTTGCTTCAATAGCAGAAAAATACCTTTCCAAAGGTAAAGAGGTAGCTGTAGGTGGTCGCCTTTCATATCGCAACTACGAGGATAAGGACGGTAATAAAAAGTATTATACCGAGATTATCCTGAGTGAGATACATCTTTTAAGGAATGGCAACAACAGTGTACTGTCAGAAAAAAGCTAACCCTTGCTGTTTTCCTGTGCTGTAATTAAGGAGAGGTGGTAGTATCCAACCTCTCCTTATTATATTGTGGAGATTCTACCACTCCGTTGGCGCTAATCTCCAGATTAGTGCCGGGTTCCAGGTTCCAGGTGCCGGGTTCCAGGTTTTGTCATCCTGATCCGGTCCGGCAACTGCCGGAGAGAAAGGATCTCACTCTTGATTATCAAATAGTTAGATTTCTCTCCCGGAAATACCGGGATTCGAAATGACATCTGATACAGCTTTTGAGACACCCCCGACATCTGCCAATAATCAGTGCTTCCGTTCGTCTTTCGTCGTTAGCCATTAGTCTCAAGCAGTAATTAACCATTAACCTTCCATCATACAGCATCAAAGCCGGCTTTCAGGGCCTTAAGGTTCATATCAACAATCTCCTCGCCCTTCTTTCCGAATAGCTGTCTGATTGCATTTTCCAGGCTTTTATAGGGAACGTCAATAAAATGGGAAGCTGCACCAAGAACAACAATATTTGCTACCCGGGAGGTTCCTATATCCTTTGCAATTGTATCAGCATCAATAATAACACTGTTTGGTACTTTTCTAATTTCTGCGAGAAGCAAATCGGTATCCGGATAATCAGATATATTAATAAAGGGATTACTGTTGGTTACAAGATGGCCTTTAGCCGATAGCCAGGGCAAATATCTCATCGACTCCATCGGTTCAACCGATAGTATTACTTCAGCAGAACCATAAGGTATAAGATCAGATGATATTTCTCTGTCTGAAAGCCTTAAATGAGACTGGACGTCTCCCCCCCTCTGACTCATTCCATGAACCTCAGCCTGCTTAATAAACAGATCATTTTCAACAGCACCCAGGCCTATGATAGCAGCGATTGACAGAATACCTTGCCCGCCAACACCAGCTAATATAATATCATTCTTCATTCTATGTATTTTTAAGAATTTATCTTCCACTCTCTTTTCTCTTTCTCTTTGAGGCGGTTTGTATGCATTCACGCCTCGCAATTATTACCGAAACCCCTCTGAAAGCAATTTCCCGCCTAAGGTGTTCAACGTTCTCTTCATGGTATTTACGCAAAGGATTAATTACAACTATATGCTCTTCAGGAACACCCAACCCCTTACAAATTGGCTCAAGCCTGTCAGTTGCATGAGAAGCCTGACCTCCTGTCATTCCAGTCGTTGAGTTATCAGAGATAATCACCGTAACAGGCGAATTCTTTATAACAGCATCAAGCAATCCGGTCATTCCGGAATGGGTGAAGGTGGAATCACCAATAACTGCAATAGATGGAAACAGGCCGGCATCAGCGGCACCCACAGCCATGGTTATCGATGCTCCCATTTCGACACATGAGTTTATAGCATTATACGGCGGCAGAGCGCCAAGCGTATAGCAACCGATATCCGAAAACACCTTTCCCGGTCCGTATTCTTTCATCACTTCATTAAGAGCATTGTAAACATCTGCATGGCCACAACCCTTACAAAGTGAGGGTGGCCGGCTCCTGACAATTGAAGGAATATCTGATCCATATAAATCATTCAATCCGAGAGCCTTTGCAATAATATTCGGATTTAACTCTCCGTCACGTGGTAATGTCCCGTCAAGCCTCCCCATAACTACCCTATCGGTAGAGGGATACCCCTTGAGCAACTCCTCAATAACCGGATAGCCCTCTTCAATTACAAGGATCTTATCACAGGTATCGGTTATTTTCCTTAACTGATTCTCATTAATCGGGTACCTGGTAACCTTCAGTATTGGAAAATCCGGACCGGTACCGGCAAAATTCTCCATCAGGTAGTTATAAGCTATACCGGAAGTGATTATTCCAAGGGACCTCTTTTTTCCGTCAATAAAAATATTTTTTCCTGCAAATACAGAGTCATTTGCAATTGCATCATATATCCGAAGTAATCCTTTATACTTCTTCCGTGCAATTGCAGGCAAAAGAATAAATTGCCTTGGATCACCCGGCAGCTTCATCTCATTCTGCTTCAAAGGCTCTTTACGAGCAACAGCACTACGGGAATGGGCGAGCCTGGTTGTTATCCTGTAGAGAACAGGCACCCTGTATCTCTCTGACAGATCGAAAGCCTCAAATATCATATCGTAAGCCTCCTGCTGATTTGAAGGTTCAAAAACCGGAACCATGGCAAACTTTCCATAAAACCTTGAATCCTGTTCATTCTGGGAAGAGTGCATAGAGGGATCATCAGCGACAACAACAACCAATCCGCCATTTACCCCGGTCATGGCAACATTAATAAATCCGTCTGCTGCAACATTCAAACCAACATGCTTCATCGCAACCATTGCCCTTTTACCAGCATATGACATTCCAATTGCTGCCTCTATGGCAGTTTTTTCATTGGCCGACCAGAGACGGTGGATATCATTTTCAGCAGCGAGTCGCGAACCCTGGACATATTCCATTATTTCTGTTGATGGGGTGCCGGGGTAAGCATACATTCCACTTAAACCTGCATCTATGGCTGCCTGAGCAATAGCCTCATCACCCAGTAACATTAATTTTTGCATATAGTATGTTTTTAAAAACGTATTATCTTTCCTGTGAATGCAAATATTGCAAAAACTATTTATCTATAAATTGACAGATATCATAATTTTATGTGAACAGTGTAATTGTTACCTTTCTTTGTCCACCATGTTGTCTGAATTCACATAGATAAATTCCCTGCCAGGTCCCAAGGTTAAGCTTTCCGTTAGTAACAGGTATCAAGACTGACTGACCGATCAATGAGGATTTCAGATGAGCAGGCATATCATCAGATCCTTCAAAAATATGTTTGTAAACAGGATCATTTTCAGGAATCAGTTTATTAAGGAACGACTCAAAGTCCTCTCTTACACTGGGATCAGCATTTTCATTTATTGATAAACCTGCTGATGTATGATGAATAAAAATATTAACCAATCCTTTGTCAGGAAGGGAAGGAAGCCGCTCCTCAATCAAGGCAGTAATTATGTGATACCCTTTAGGAAATGATGGTAGTTTAATAGTAATCTGTTCAGTCATAATCAGTATAAAAATATTAAATTTTTCATAAAATTGGTTTTATCCTTTTCGATGATACTCATTTATATTTACTTTACAGAGTGTTTTGGTTAAATACCGAAAATTAAAGAATTTGCAAAGGGTAACTCTATTAATAATATTAACTCTGCTGGCTGGTATATTGTATGGGCAGGATAATATGCCTGGGAAATACATACAGGTTGACGGGATTGTAATAGATGAAACAGATACTCCTATCCGGTATGTTAGTATTATTTCAAGAAAGATCAGAAAGGGCACCGAAACAGACCTTAACGGGTTGTTTTCCATCATTAGCGCACCCGGTGACACAATTTTATTCACTTCTATCGGTTATAAACCGGGGTATATTATTTTACCCGGTATTATAAACGGACCGGCTTACAGTGTGGATATTGAAATGCAAACAGATACCATAGATATCGGATCAGTTCTTGTACTCCCATGGAAGACCTATGAAGATTTTAAAAGAGCGGTTGTAGAATTCAATCCACCACAGGAAGAGATCCTGAAAAATATGGAAAATAACCTTGCCATCATTGAAAGACAGATATATACAAATCTTAAGATATCTCCGGAAGCAGGATACAGATACGCTATGCAGCAGGAAACTGAAAGGATCATAACCAGTAACCAGACACCCGTCAATAACCTGATTAATCCTTTTGCCTGGGCTAAGTTTATTGATGGACTGAAAAACGGGCTTCTGAAAAATAAAAAATCAGATAAGAAAAAGAAAAAAAAGAAGAACAAACAGGAGAAATGATAATTCGGAAAAAAATATGAATTCATCATTATGCTCAAACTAATTAAAATATTAATCCCGGCTTTTCTGATTTTCATCCTTAATCCAGCACTTTTTTCACAACAGCAATTTAAAATAATCACCGGAAGGGTATCAGACAGCACAGGGAAAGCAATCCCATTAACAAACATTGCCGTTAGCGGAAGACCTGATGGAACATTTTCCGATAATAACGGATTATTCTTTCTCAGTACTGTGGCAGATAGATCTGAACAGGTTTTAGTCATATCAAGTATCGGGTATGTTACGAAGGAGGTGCCATTTTTAGCAACTATTGATACGATGCACCTCAATATCAAAATGGAGATTGATATAAAAGTCCTGCATGAAGTAATTGTCAGGGATGAAGGTTTAAGAGAAGCGCCTTCAATGTTCAGAATCCCGATAAAAGACATCTCATTTATACCTGTAACCACAGGTGCAATTGAATCTGTTCTTAAATCAATGCCTGGTGTTAACTCGCCAAACGAATTATCAAATCAATACCTGGTAAGAGGAGGTAATTATGACGAGAATCTTGTATATGTCAATGATATAGAGATATACCGCCCCCTGTTGATAAAATCGGGCAGACAGGAAGGGCTAAGTTTTATTAACCAGGACCTTACAGGCTCCGTTACTTTTTCAACCGGAGGATTTAATGCCTCTTATGGTGATAAAATGTCATCGGTCCTTGATATTAAATATCGTGAACCTGATCAGTTCAGGGGATCGGTCAGGGCCGGACTTCTGACAAGCAGTGTTCATGCTGAAGGAATCAGTAAAGGAAAAAAATTTTCGTTCATTACAGGTGCAAGATACATGACCAACAGGTTTCTTCTGAAGACACTTGATACCAGGGCAAACTACACCCCCGCATTTTATGATCTTCAAACGCTAATGAGCCTGATTACCGGTGATAAATCGGTCTTGAAACTTCTTGTTACTTACAGTTACAACAGGTACCGGTTTGTACCAATATCTCAACGCAGTTCATTTGGTAATTTTAAAGAGGCATACCAGCTATATGTTGCCTATAACGGAAGTGAAACTGATAGTTATCAAACCACTAACTCTGCTTTATCCTGGGAATGGAATCCTGCAGGAAATTTCGAAAACAGATTTATCATCCAATATTTTAATACATCGGAAACCGAGACTTATGATATCAGGGGGCATTATTCACTTAATTTGCTCGACAAGAACCTTGGATCAGAGAATATGGGCGACAGTATAATGAATATTGGTATAGGTAGTTGGCTCGACCATGCACGTAATAGCCTTAAAGGTGAAATTATCAGTTTAAGTTTTAAATCAAGATGGGAACATGCTAACAATGTCCTAAGCTGGGGATTAAAACTTAATAATGAACATATTACAGATAATATAAATGAATGGAGAAGGCTCGACTCCGCAGGCTATACTGTGCCTTATTCACAGGAAGAGCTTCTGCTAACAAAGTGGATCAATACAAATAACAATACTTATTCCCGGAGGTTTGAAGGTTATCTGATTGATAATTATCAGGTCACTGTAAACGATAACAGCCTCATCCTGACAGGAGGTGCAAGGGTAACATATTGGTCTTTTAATAATGAGCTCCTGTTTAGTCCAAGAATTTCTGTCAGATGGATAGACCAGGGAGATAAACTTTCAGTCTATTTTTCTACCGGCACTTATTATCAACCTCCGTTCTACAGGGAGATGAGATTCCCTGACGGAACAATCAACAAAAACATAAAATCTCAAAAATCTATACATTATGTTTTAGGCTCTTCATGGAATTTAATTATCGGAACTACACCATTCAGACTAACGGCCGAAGCCTACTATAAGAGACTCAATAACCTTATCCCCTATAAATTTGATAATGTACGAATCATATATTCGGGAGAAAACTCGGCCGAAGGCAGGGTAAAAGGCCTCGATTTAAGAATACATGGAGAATTTGTCAGGGATGCCGAATCATGGGTTTCCGTATCAATTATGGATGCCCGCCATAATATACTGGATGATAATTATCCCGAATACCCTGCTCCAACAGATATCAGGTTCAGTACAAACATCTTCTTTCAGGATTATTTCCCGTCAGACCCATCATACAAAGCACATATTAATATTCATTTCAGCACCGGTATGCCGGTAAGTTCACCATATGAGGATAGATATGATAATTATTACAGAATGCCTCCATACCGCAGGGTTGATATAGGCTTTACGAAAGTATTAAAGGATAAGATGGCTCATATCGGAAAAGACAACCGGTTCTCATTTTTCGAGAGTATTATTATTGGGATGGAAATTTTTAACTTAATTGACATTAATAATACAATCTCCTACCACTGGCTAACAACAGTAAATAACCTTAACGGCGAATCACGTCAGTTTGCCGTTCCAAATTATCTGACAGGCAGAAGTCTCAATCTCAGGGTTACTGCAACCTTTTGAGATATCCTGTTACATTAACAGATGCATTATATACCATATGATTTGATTACGCCAATCTTTGATGAAATACAGCTATAAGAACGAGTATAGTAAGGAACGATATTTGTGTGAGAATAATTGATTGTTCCATTAAGTAACTTGCATTTGGTAATCACAAGATAAGGATGAAAAGATAATAATTCCTAATTTCGCAAATGTTATGAAACAATACGAAGGAAGGTTGGCCGGGATACTGGGAACTATCATCATTCATCTGATAGCCGCAATAATATTCATGTCTGTAAAACTTTCTGCAGTTTATCATGAAAACCGTACCGAATTCCTGATAGAATTTGAGGAGGAGAAAGATTTTGTCAACGAAGATATTATAGAAGTACCCTTAAGTCTTGAGGAGCTGTTTGAAGATGACGAAAGGTTCAGGGATATCGTTAAAAATATTGCCAACCGGGATGTTACTGATATCGACCCGGATGAATATATCGATCGTGTTAAAGATGAACTTATTGCAAGTGGAATGCTAACAGAAGACAACTTCATTGATGAAAGTAAAAAACAGGCTGATGAGATGGATTCCGGAGATATAGCCTTTGACTCTTCAGCCGATGAGGAAAATAGTAAAGAAAGAGAAAAAGAGGAGATAGCAGCAAATGAACTGGCGGCCCTGTACCAGGGTCCCACACGCATATATTATGATCTAAAGGAAAGGTATCATATTAAACTACCAATACCAATTTATAAATGTGAAGGTGATGGTATAGTAGCACTTAATATTGAAGTGAACCAGCGTGGCTTAATTACTAAGATAAATTTGGATGAAAGCAGTACCACCGACCCCTGTCTTCACGAAGCTGCAATAAAGGCTGCAAAAAGAACCAGGTTTAATCCGGACTCAAGGGCTCCGAGAAATCAGGCAGGATCAATAACATATCATTTCGTAGCACAATAACCGGTTCTCTTGCCAGAAATTTATTAAAAAGAAAAAGGATAGGGCTCAAGCGGAACCGGCAATGAATAATCAAAAAGATCCTCATCCAGCCATCTTTTTGTTCCGGAGATTGCACGCGATAACATATAGCTTATATCGGTTGGAAATTTAGACTGTTTCCATGTATTTGTATTGAATAAAATAACCCAGGTGGTACCATCAGGCATTCTCCTGACCATTGCTGAAGTACCGGCAAAAGATCCTGTTCTCCACCAGTATCCATTTGATGTAGTGCCTTTCCATCCTACAGGGGCAAGACCTGATGTCCTGTTGGTCATAATATAAACCGACTCCTTACTGATAATGTCTTCCTTTGATGTCATACCATCAACTGCCAGTACAAACCGGAGAAGGTCAGGTGCTGTTGCTATCCACCCTCCTGCCCCTCCAAGTGATTCTATATCATTACCACCATTGGCTGCAGGAACTATTTCGCCAGTTCCATAAATTGACTTTTTAGGTATTGCATTAGATGGCTCAAAGTATTTAACTTCATACAGACTCCGCTCTGTATATAGATTTTTTCCCAATTCAATATCAAAAATACCGATAGGTTCAAAAATCTCTTTCTTACAATACTCCTCATATGGCATTCCTGAAACCTCTTCAATAACAAGCCCTAGTATTGCATATCCCAAATTTGAATATGATCTGCCTTTGCCAGGAGTAAAATGCAATCGTTTGTTAAGTGCAAACCTCACTACATTCCTGGTCTCAACAGGAGGATCGATATTTAATGATGAAGCCACAACAAGTGGCATAAACATATGATCTCCCCACCTGGTTGTCCATCCGCCTTTATGACTTAACAGGTGAGCCACAGTAATTCTGGAAACCCTTTTATCCTTTGGATTAGCGTAATAGTCATCGTTTAATATCCCATCCTCGCCAAAAACATGATCATTCAGAGCAAGTCTCCCTTCCTCATAAAGTTTCATGATGGCCGTGGCTGTTATCAGTTTGGAAACACTTGCGATCCTGAACCTGTGAAATGGTTCAACATCTGCTATCCCATCTGCTGTTCCATAACCCTTGGCAAAAACCAGTTTCCCACTCCTTGCAATTGCGACAGAAGCACCCTTCAACTCCCATTTACGCATGAAATAGCTTATAGAACGATCAAGATATGCGTAATCATGATTGTCCGAATAGGAATTTGTTAAACGTGAATTCCCGGGTAGGAATGGCATCCTGTCAGGAGTGCTTCCACCAGTATAATCAGATTCATTACTGACAAAGCCAAAAATGGCTGAAAAGAGAAGTATTAAATAACCCTTACGGTTCATACAATTGTAGGTTCGGTACAAAAATAGTAATAACCATCAAATAAATAAAAATAATTTACCCACCGGCAACAAGTCATCACTAGCGGGATATTTAATTAATTGATAATGGGTGCACTGAGGATGTCAGATATGCAATCTGTTCCTGATTCTTTCAACAAAGCTTTTTAACTCAACCGGAACAATATCATATAGTTTATCAAAATCGGGTTTTGCGCGAGGCCTGCACCTGAGATCATTAATATCCTCTACAGGTTTCCTTGTAGCCATCCCTAAATATTTAAATATCTTCCAGTTCTCTTCATCTTCAAAGAGCGGAATAAGCTCCATGGCAATATGATCATAAATAACAGGCGGATTATAACCCGTATTATTACAAAGCAGCTCTATCTCTTCCTTTATCCATTCATTAGATGCAAGATTCAGCATTATATCAATATTCTGATATGCAGTCTTCATCTTTTCATTCTTCAGAGCGGAGAACAATTCATATGAGTCTTCATAACCAGGCCCCGGACTATCATCAATCCATTTTTCAGCAAGATAATCAAGGAACCAGAAAGATGTCAAATGGGCCAGTGATCTTGAAAACCAGGTAACCTGTCTGGGGTCAGTATAAAGCAGACTGATCATATTGGCAAATTGGTATGCTACCTTTCCATAGGTTAAATGCCCTACGGTTAGTCCCATTTTATAATAGTCCTGGTGCAGAGGGGTATATAGCCTCATTCCGTAATAAAGATCATTTATTAACCAGATAGGTTTATAACCCAATACCGGTGGGGCACCCACCAACTGGTCAATTTTTGTAGAAATATCCCTGATAATTGGTTCAATATTTTTATTATAGGCTTCAGTTTCCCATAAATCCAAATTCAGTTTCCAACTCATAACTCACTCCTTTTCTTTTTCAATAAAAAAATATATTTCATCAAAGCCTTAACAAATCAATATACGAGTTTCAAATCTCAAATGCAAATGGTAAAAATAATATTTCAAATGGTATTATCATCCTATTTCCTGGTTAAGGTTTTGTTATATTTGTATTATGATGAACCTATCGGTGAGACGACATTGTCTGCGATTATTTCTAACCGTGATACTAACTACCTGCACGTATCTGTTATCATACCCCCAGCAAACATCGGTTTCCATAGATACATCAAAATACCAACCTTACCCTGAGGGGATCAACACAAACCTGATGATTGCGGCTTCATATGGATATACTACTGAAATTCACAGGCTTATTAAACTTGGAGCTGAAATAAACAGTTTCGACAGTAACGGAATCACACCACTCATATTCGCGGTTGCCAATATGAAATTTAATGCTGTAGTAGCCCTCCTTTCATATGGTCCGGATACTGAAACTTTCTCAATCCATGATGAGTCGCCATTGCATCTGGCGGTAAAAAATAATTACCTTGAAATAACCGAAGCACTAATCAGAAAAGAGGCAGATATAAATATTAAAGATAATTTCGGAGCATCACCCCTCAATTATGCTTCAATTTATAACTATCCCTACCTCACGGATATGCTCATCTATTATAATGCCATTATTAATGCCACGACAGAAGACGGGACGACCCCTCTTATGGCCGCAGCCTGGGCTGGCAATGCAGAGATAGCTGACATGC
>JAUVKT010000138.1 GCA_030596125.1 Bacteroidales bacterium
TGTACTCAGTACACAGGGGGGTGAACAGGTTCCCTGCACTTGTTAAAGTATTTGAGCTTCTGGCTCAAAGAAAAGAGGTGATTGAAAACAAAAAAGAGCTTCCGGATATAACAGCTTTGAAGAATTGGATATCTAAAGAGACCAAACTCGGAAATCAAACACTACAGGATTATATTAAAACTAATCCTGATCCTTTTCTCGAAAGAGTACTTCAATGGTCAATGGCAGTAAATGAGGATATTGGCACATGGATGAAAGGGGTAACTCCATTTAGTCATGTAGTTCCCAGTCTTGAAAATATTTCGCTCTTCTCCGACTCTATTGTTGTCTCACAGACTCCCGTTGAAGCACTTACAAGAGAGTGGACAGAACATAAAATAGATCACCTGGTGAGTGTCATAGCCGGGCAGGAGCATGGAACAAAAACTGAGCATCTGGCACTTGCAGCAAATGGCAAATACGCTGACGACAAAATACTAATGATAGGTGATGCGCCAGGTGACCGGAAAGCGGCCACAGATAATGGGGTATGTTTTTATCCTATTGTCCCGGGGAAAGAAGCTGAATCATGGCATAAGTTTAAGTCGGAAGCATTTAATATGTTCCTGAAAGGATCTTATAAAGGTGATTATGAAAACTTACTGCTTGAAGAATTTAGAAATGCACTCCCTGAAAAACCATACTGGGAATAAGGTTATTAAGAATCAAATATAGTATTTTTACTATTTGCAATGTTATACTTCAGTAACGGATCAGACAGAGGCTCATTAACAACTGCCCAGGTTAAAGAAGCAGTTACAGGAGCGATTGAACAGGCCGGTCAGGGTCGTAAACTTGTTATTGTCCCACCCGATATAACCCGTATTCATTCCCGGGCCGGAGCAATAACTGAGATGATCTGGGATTATTTCGGAGACAGGGTTACGGATGTGTTGCCTGCTCTCGGGACTCATAAACCGATAACAACAGAAGAGATAAGAACTATGTTCGGCAAGGTTCCGGTTGCTCTTTTTCGTGAGCATAACTGGCGAAACGATATCGTTACGCTTGGTGAAGTTCCCGGACAATTCGTTGAAACTGTCTCAGAAGGAAGAGTTAATTATTCGTGGCCCGTACAGGTTAACAAACTCTTAAATGAAAACACCAATAAACTGATTGTTTCGATCGGACAGGTTGTTCCGCACGAAGTAATCGGAATGGCCAATCATAATAAAAACATATTTATTGGCTGTGGCGGACCCGAAGCTATTAATAAAAGTCATTTTCTGGGTGCTGTTTACGGTATGGAACGTATAATGGGTAAAGCAACCAGTCCGGTAAGGGAAGTGCTGAATCTTGGAGAAACCACTTTTGCAGGCCATCTAAACATCCTTTATATATTAACCGTAATAGGCAATGATCCTAACGGAAACTTAGCTGTCAAAGGATTATATATTGGTGATGATCCGGAGTGTTTTAACAATGCATGCGAATTATCCGGCAAAGTTAATTTCACCCAGGTTTCAGAACCACTTAAAAAAGTTGTTGTTTACCTCCATCCTTCAGAGTTTCGTAGTACATGGCTGGGCAATAAGGCCATCTACAGGACTCGTATGGCAATGGCAGATGATGGAGAATTATTTGTTATAGGTCCTGCTGTAGAATCGTTTGGAGAGGATAAAGTAATAGATACTCTCATCCGTAAGTACGGGTACCGGACATCCGGTGAAATACTGACACTTACCAGAGAAAACAAGGATCTGATCGAAAATCTTAGCGTTGCCGCTCATCTGATCCACGGATCCCCTGAGAACAGATTTAATGTAACATATTCTCCTGGAAAACTCTCAAGGCAGGAGATTGAGAGTGTTGGTTTCAGGTATGCTCCACTCGAAGAAACATTAAGCAGATATAACCCGGATGAACTAATAGATGGTATAAATATTTTACCAGGAGGAGAGGAGATTTATTATATATCAAACCCGGCCCTGGGGTTATGGGCCTCAAAAGAAAGATCAATCTAAAACAGATCAATATGAAAAACGTAACCCGAAGATCATTCATCACTACTACCGGAGCATTTGCTGCTGGCAGTATGCTGGCATCACCTGCATCTTCCATCCTTAACAGACCTGCTTCCACACCAAAGCGGGTAGCACTTGTGGGCACAGGTGTCAGGGGTGTCGGTTTCTGGGGCACCAACCTTGTTCGCAACTTCAGCGATTCTCTTGAGTTTGTCGGCTTATCCGACATTAACGAAGGAAGGCTGAATTTTGCAAAGGAATATATGGGTGTCACCTGTCCAACCTTCGTAAATTTTGATGAGATGCTGGACAGGACCAAACCTGAACTTGTCATTGTTACAACAATGGATTCGACTCATGACGAATTTATAATAAAATCTCTGGATAAAGGGATTGATGTCCTGACCGAGAAACCACTCACAACAACTGCCGAAAAATGCCAGGCCATACTGGATGCAGAGAGAAGAAGCAATAAAGAAATTATTGTTGGATTCAATTACAGATGGTCACCCTATAAAACAAAGATAAAAGAGCTTTTGTCGCAGGGAGCTATTGGTAAACTAACATCTGTAGATTTCCACTGGTACCTGAATAATCATCATGGAGCATCTTACTTCAGAAGATGGCACGGGCTGACACAGTGCAGTGGCTCTCTCTGGGTACATAAGGCAACTCATCATTTCGATCTTGTAAACTGGTGGATCGATTCAGATCCTGAAGAGGTACATGCTTATGGCAGCCTGGAACATTACGGAAGCAACGGACCATTCAGGGGAAAAAATTGCCGTGAATGTCTACACCGGAAAGAGTGTAAGTATTTCTGGGATATTACAGGCGACACACATTCGATGAACCTTTATGTAAAAAACGAACAATTCGATGGCTATATAAGGGATAATTGTGTCTATCGTAATGCAATAAATATCTGGGATAAGATGTCGGCCCAGGTAAAATATGCTAATAATGTTATCATGAATTATTCATTAACCACATATTCACCTTATGAAGGATTCAGAATAGCATTCAACGGAACTGAAGGAAGACTTGAAGCATGGGAAAATATTCCTTTCCTTACAAATGAGTCGATCGATCAGAAAGGACTTCATGATGCGGAAATGAACCAGGATTTCGATAACCCGGAAGGGTATGATTCAATGATCCTTCATAAGAACTGGAACAAATACACACTGATAAAAGTGGGTAAGGGTGGCGGTGGTCATGGCGGTGGTGACATACGTTTACAAAACCGTATTTTCAGAACACCTGATGCTCCTGACCCTCTTAAACACTCTGCCGGTTCAAGAGATGGCGCTATGTCAATCCTTGTGGGTGTTGCAGCACGTAAAAGTATTGATACAGGCCTTCCTGTTAAGATAAGCGATCTTACAGATATTAAACCAGATCCTAACCGACTGTCCTGATGGTAGTAAAGACGCAATGCATTGCGTCTCAACGATAAAAAAATGAAAATAGTAATCGACAATAAAATCCCATTCATAGCAGGAGTACTTGAGCCTTTTGCTGATATAACATATATAAAAGGATCAAAAATCTGTAAAAGCGACCTGGCAGATGTTGATGCTCTTATTATTCGCACCAGAACAAAAGTAGACAAAGAACTCCTTGAGGGAACGAAAGTCAGATTTGCAGGTACGGCAACAATTGGTACTGACCATATAGATACCGGCTGGTGTGATAAGAATGGCATAAAATGGACAAGTGCACCAGGGTGTAATTCCGGGTCAGTAATGCAGTATGTAATTTCATCTCTCTTATTCCTGGCCGGCAAGTATGATCTGGTTCTTAAAAATATGACAATTGGTGTGGTTGGTGTCGGGAATGTTGGCTCTAAAGTAGCAGATGCATGCGAAATACTGGGAATGAATGTGCTCAGAAATGATCCTCCCAGGGAGAGAAAAGAAGGCAGTGCTGCATTTTCATCACTCGATCATCTTGTCGCCAACTCTGATATAATATCTCTTCATGTACCACTTACAATTTCCGGTATTGATAAAACATATCACCTTGCCGGTAAACAGTTTTTTAAAAATATGAAGAAGGGAAGCTTCCTCATAAATACATCACGAGGTTCTGTTATCAATGAAAAAGCCCTGACAAAAAATATAATTTCAAATCATCTGAGTGGTACTGTTCTTGATGTCTGGGATAATGAGCCGGATATTTCAAAGAAACTATTGGGATTGGTTGATATCGGAACACCCCATATTGCAGGTTACTCACTGGATGGAAAAGCCAATGGTACAAGGATGATAATTAACCAGGTTTCTGAGTACTTTGACCTCCCTCTGCAAAACTGGAAACCTGAGAATATTCCTGAACCTGAAGAAAAGATAATTAATACCCTTTCATCCAAATACTCTGAACAAGTAGTAATAAAGAATATAATTTTAAGAACTTACCCCATTGAAGAAGATTCATTTTTACTTAAGAAATCACCTCAGAGTTTCGAAGAACTCAGAGGAAATTACAGGAACAGAAGAGAGTTTAACTCTTACACTATAA
>JAUVKT010000122.1 GCA_030596125.1 Bacteroidales bacterium
AATTGTTCAATTTCTGATCCTTCTGCAGCGGCGAGATAATATGCTGTAAGAAGTGATGAATTGCCTGCACTTGCCTCATTACCATGTACGCTATACCCAAGTGTAATTACTACAGGCATTTCATTGATATCACCCTTTGTCGATTGAAAAGGATCGGATAGTGCTAAATGTTCCTTTCGGATTTGTTCCAGTTTTTGGTGGTTTTCAGGTGATGTTACAACCAGGTGTACAAGTGGGCGGTCTTCATAACTTCGTCCATATTCATACAGAACTGCACGGTTGGAAAGCCGGGCTATCTCGTTCATATAACCAATCAGTTTGTCATGGGTAACATGCCATTCTCCCACTTCGTGACCTATCACTTTTTCCGGAACGGGAATATTTGGATTATACAGAATGTTTTGCGGAAGGAAATAATCAAGACCTTCCTGTCCGTTTGATAATTTTAATAAAAACAGAGCGATGATAAGAAGGAAAATAATTTTTTTCATAAAGAAATATTATTTCAAATAGTTACTAAAACAAAATTGATGCACAAGATAGTTATTTCAAATTGATGCATAAAATTGATGCATAAAAGACTGCCGACTGAAGACTGCCAACTGATCAAAATGTTATTAAACAATCTTAATACCGGATAAAATTTGGTATTTTTGAAAAAACAATTTAGTCATGATCAATCAGCAATTGGTTAATCCACGCAGTATTGTTGTTGTCGGTGGCTCTGAAGATCTATCCAAACCGGGGGGAAAGTTGTTAAAGAATATCCTGGATGGTGGATATCAGGGTGATTTATATGTTTCCAATCCTAAAGCAGATAAGATACAGGGAATAAGGTCGTATAAGAAACCGGATGATCTACCTGAAACTGATCTTGCAATATTAGCTATAGCAGCGAAATATTGCCCGGGTACAATTGAATATTTAGCTAAAAACAAAAATACAAGGGCATTTATTGTACTTTCTGCCGGATTTAGCGAAGAGAACGAAGGAGGTGCCATTTTAGAAAAGCAGATGGTAGATGCTGTAAACCAGGTGAATGGATGCCTCATTGGACCTAATTGCATAGGTTTTCTTAACAGGAACTACAATGGAGTATTTACTACTCCAATCCCAAAGCTGGATCCGGCCGGATGTGATTTTATTTCCGGATCAGGCGCAACAGCTGTATTTATTATGGAGGCAGGAATACCTAATGGGTTAACTTTTTCCAGTGTATATTCGGTAGGCAACAGTGCCCAGCTTGGTGTTGAGGATGTATTAAAATATATGGACAAGAGTTTCGATCTGGAAACCACCCCCAGGGTAAAGTTATTATATATTGAAAGTATTAATAAGCCACAGATGTTGCTCAAACATGCATCTTCACTTATCAGGAAGGGATGTAAGATAGCTGCAATAAAAGCCGGAAGTTCTGATGCCGGTAGTCGTGCTGCATCATCTCATACCGGCGCACTGGCCGGTTCGGATACTGCTGCAGATGCTTTGTTTAAAAAAGCTGGAATTGTCAGGTGCCACAGTCGGGAGGAACTCACAATTGTTGCTTCTGTATTTATGCATAAAGAATTGCAGGGAAAGAATATTGCTGTTATAACACATGCAGGCGGACCGGCTGTTATGCTTACAGATACTCTCTCGGAAGGGGGAATGAACGTTCCTGAAATTAAAGGAAGTAAGGCTGACGATTTACTTAAGAAATTACACCCCGGATCCTCCGTGGCAAATCCGGTAGATTTTCTCGCAACCGGTAATGCCGAACAGCTTGGACTAATTATTGATGCTGTCGAGAACGATTTTAACCATATTGATGGTATGGTAGTTATTTTTGGCAGCCCGGGATTATTCCCTGTATATGATGTGTATGAGGTGCTTCATCGAAAAATGGAAACATGTAAAAAACCGATTTTTCCGGTATTGCCTTCAATAATCAACGTGAAGGATGAAATCAATGCTTTTCTGTCGAAAGGGCGAATCAATTTTCCTGACGAAGTAGCGTTGGGGAAAGCATTATCCAAAGTGTATTTTACTCCTGAACCGGTACCGGAAACAGAGAACTTTCCTGCTATGGAACAAAAAAGGATCAGGGAAATTATTGATAATGCAGAAAATGGTTATCTGGAACCTGAAAAGGTACAGCAATTATTGGATGCTGCCGGAATATCACGTGTGCAGGAAAAAGTAGTTACTACAGAACAGGAAGCAATAAAAGTTTCAGAAAGATTGGGTTATCCATTGGTATTGAAAGTGGTTGGTCCTTTACACAAATCGGATGTCGGGGGAGTAGTTTTAAATGTAAAAAGTGATAAAGATGTTCGAAGGGAATTTAACATAATGATGAAGATTGAAGGAGCGAAAGCAGTTTTATTACAGCCTATGCTCGAAGGGACAGAATTATTTGCCGGTGTGAAGAAGGAAGGTAAATTCGGTCACCTGGTTATGTGCGGACTGGGAGGTATTTTTATTGAAGTTTTGAAAGATGTTCAATCCGGTCTTGCTCCATTAAGCTTTGAAGAGGCAAAAGGGATGGTAAGAAACCTCAGGGGATATGGAATTATAAAGGGAGCGAGAAAACAAAAAGGAATTAATGAAAAACAATTTATTGAATTAATTACCAGGGTGGCAGCACTGGTAGATATTGCACCTGAGATCAGTGAGATGGATCTGAATCCGGTATTGGGAACACCGGAAAAGATCGTTGCTGTTGATGCCCGCATTTGTGTGGAAAAGTGAATATTAAGGAACACGAAAAATATGAAAAAGAATACACCAATTGACCACCCAATTGTTTCAAGGTTGATAAAAGAGAGTGGCTTACCGGATATTGGAAGTGCGACAATCCGTGAGATTGTCAGGTTGGTAAACCGGATTGAGGAAGCAACAGGTGAACGGTTTATCAGAATGGAGATGGGAGTACCCGGTTTGGAACCGGCTCCTGCGGGTGTAGCAGCAGAGATAGAGGCTCTTAAAAGGGGGGTGGCTTCAAAATATCCTATGATTGAAGGGGTTAAAGAACTCAAAGAAGAAATGTCCAGGTTTTTAAAATTGTTTGCAAATATTGATGTGGATCCGGAAGGTTGTATTCCAACGGTTGGTTCGATGATGGGAGGAATGGCTGCCTTTATGGTGGCTAACAGGAATGATAAAACCCGTGAGGGGTCTCTGTTTATAGATCCCGGATTCCCGGTACAGAAACAACAGATAAAGATACTGGGTCATACTTTTCGCTCGTTTGATGTTTACAATTTCAGAGGAAAAAAGTTGAGAAATAAACTTGAGTCATATCTGAAAACAGGTAAGGTTTCAACTATTTTGTATTCTAATCCAAATAATCCTACCTGGATATGTTTTACTGAAGAAGAATTACAAATTATCGGAGAAATGGCTGACAAGTATGATGTTATTGTCGTTGAGGACCTGGCATATTTTGCAATGGATTTCAGGCAGGATATGTCAAAACCCGGCGTTCCTCCCTTTCAACCAACCGTGGCTAATTACACTGATAATTATCTTCTGCTTATTTCAAGCTCCAAAGTATTTAGCTATGCAGGCCAGAGAATTGGCATGATGATTATCTCCGATCAGCTTTTTAAACGAAGATACCCTGATCTGAAACGGTACTATAAATCTGATCAGTTTGGATATTCAATGATATACGGAGCTTTGTATGCACTTTCGTCAGGAGTATCACATTCAGTACAATGGGGACTTAGGGCTATTTTGAAAGAAGCAAATGAAGGTAGATTCAATTTTGTTGAGAGTGTTAAAGAGTATGCTGTGAGAGCCGGAATAATGAAAAAAATGTTTACTGATAATGGGTTTGAAATTGTTTACGACATGGATGTGGATAAACCTTTGGCAGACGGATTTTATTTTACCTTTTCATATCCCGGTTTTACCGGAGCAGAATTGCTGAAAGAATTACTTTATTATGGTATTAGTGCAATATCACTCGAGATTACAGGTAGTGACAGGATTGAAGGTATAAGAGCATGTGTGTCTCAGACAGGTAGCGAGAGATATAATGATCTTGAATACAGACTTAAACGCTTTAATCAGGACCATGGGAAGAAGTAAGAAGTAAATAGTAAATAGTAGGTAAGAAGGAGAGAAGAAGGGAAGATGAAAAGAGGTGGAAATGTGATGATGAAGATGTTTGTAGAGACAAGGCATGCCTTGTCTTTGATTGATGTCTGTTTTTTAACCACAGAATGAATGATGATTATCATGTGTTGTTTTTAATGTTATTTTTATCTTTGAAGCCTTATAAAAAATAATATTTTTTGAAAATGGCAAAAATAAAAGGTGCAATTATAGTTGATATTGACAGATGTAAAGGGTGTGAACTATGTATTACTGCATGTCCGACTGAAGTTATTTCCCTTTCCGATAACGTAAATGATAAAGGTTATCATTATGCCTATATGGCGAATCCGGATGCATGTACCGGATGTACTAATTGTGCCATTGTATGTCCTGACGGTGTAATTACTGTTTATAGAAAAAAAATATAGAATTTAGTAATCATTAAATATTCCTTAAAGAATGGAAGAATTTGTTTTAATGAAAGGAAATGAGGCGATAGCTGAAGCAGCTATTCGTGCGGGAACTGACGGTTATTTTGGATATCCTATTACCCCGCAATCGGAAGTGATTGAATATCTTGCTGCTGCTAAGCCCCATGAAAGAACAGGAATGGTATTGCTTCAGGCTGAAAGTGAGGTTGCTGCTATCAATATGCTATATGGTGGTGCAGGTGCCGGTAAAAAGGTTATGACATCCTCATCCAGTCCCGGAATAAGCCTGATGCAGGAGGGTATAAGCTATATAGCAGGCTCTGAATTACCCTGCCTTCTTGTGAATGTGGTTCGTGGCGGACCTGGACTGGGTACTATTCAGCCCTCGCAATGCGATTATTTCCAATCGACAAAAGGTGGGGGACATGGGGATTATAATCTGATTGTTCTGGCTCCTGCTTCAGTTCAGGAAATGGCCGATTTTGTAAGTCTTGGGTTTGATCTGGCTTTTAAGTACCGGAATCCTGTTATGATCCTGTCAGATGGTGCAATAGGTCAGATGATGGAAAAAGTAAAGTTCAAACCACAACAACCAAGGAGTAAAAAATCACCCGACTGGGCTACAACGGGAAAAACACCTGACAGGGAAAGAAATATTATTACATCACTTGATCTGGATCCTGCCAGGCAGGAAAGGTTTAATGAAAAATTACAGGCTAAATACAAGGAGATTTGCAAGAAGGAAGTAAGATATGAGAAGATAAAATGCGATGATGCTGAATATCTTTTTGTAGCTTACGGAACAAGTTCAAGAATATGTCAGAAATCTATACAACTGGCAAGAGAAGAAGGGATAAAAGTTGGCCTGTTCCGCCCAATAACTTTATGGCCTTTCCCGTATAATGAGATCAGGGAAATGGCAGGGCAGGTGAAGGGTATGCTTTCTGTGGAGATGAGTGCAGGGCAGATGGTTGAAGATATCAGGCTTGCTGTTGAAGCTAAAATAAAAGTTGATCATTACGGAAGGATGGGTGGAATAATACCTTCATCTGAGGAAATTGTTGAAGCGTTGAAACAAAAAATTATTGGAGGATAGAGACATGGCTGAAAATTCTATTACAACTAAGGAATTGATAAAAAAAGAAAACCTGGTTTATCAAAAAACCAGGCTACTTACTGATGATGTGATGCACTACTGTCCGGGTTGTGGTCATGGTACAACACACAGACTTATTGCAGAGATTATCGAAGAGATGGATATACAGTCTGAAACTATTGGTGTTGCTCCTGTAGGATGTTCAGTTCTTATGTATAACTATATGAACATAGATATGCAGGAGGCTGCACATGGCCGTGCTCCTGCTGTTGCGACGGGAATTAAGCGTCTCCTTCCGGAAAAGTATGTTTTTACATACCAGGGAGATGGCGACCTTGCTGCAATTGGGACAGCCGAGACAATACATGCCTGTAACCGTGGTGAGAATATTACAATAATATTCATCAATAATGGAATTTACGGGATGACAGGCGGACAGATGGCCCCTACAACACTGGTAGGTATGAAGTCATCAACAACTCCCTATGGACGGGAAGTGAGTCAGATGGGGAATCCACTTAAAATGACCGACCTTGTTGTAAAT